>JACXTQ010000086.1 GCA_016919605.1 Methylovulum sp. | reverse complement strand
GGTAAATGATCGGCTCTGGTTTGCCGATGATAGTCGGCGTAACTCCGGTCGCCGCTTGCAAGGCCGCCAAAATAGCGCCGTTACCGTGGGTGATGCCATATTCGGTGGGTAGTGTGGTGTCGGCATTGGTGCCGATGAATTTTGCCCCTGCGCGGATATTTAGGCTGGCGGTGGCCAGTTTATCCCAGCTTAAGGTTTGGTCTTTACCGCAAACGACCACATCCGCGCCTTGGTTGGGGGTTTTCTCGCTGTTAAGCTCGTAAAGTCCGGTCAAGGTAAAGCCGCATTGGCGCAAGGGTTCGCTGGCACCTTCTTCACCTAAGACAAAAACGCGGGTGGTCGCCGGATCTTCATGTTGGCTTAGGTATAAGGCGGTGGCCATGCCGGAGGTCAAAATTTCGTTTTCGCTGACGCTCACGCCCATTCTGGCCAGTTTGTTGACGTATTGCGCCGGTGTTAGGCTGGCATTGTTGGTGGCTAGGATAAAGCGCAAGTTTTGGGCGCGAAGGGTCTGAAAAAACTCGCCCAGTCCGGGGATGGCCTTGTCGCCGTGCCATAAGACCCCATCCATATCAATGATGAGGGCGCGAATGTTATTAAAGGGTTCCATGCAATATCTCAAATGAAAAGGGCTTTTTAGTCAGCTGCGTAGTATAAAAGGTTTGCCGTCAATTGACATCTTTAAAACTATTGGCAAGCGCTTTTTTTCCGCTGCCCCATAGCATGGGTGTTGGTTGGCGCGGGAGCTTGTAATGGCTGTAAACTGGCGGTTTTAGGCAAGTTTTGCCACCCATTAAGAAAATGAAATGTGACGATGGTGATTTTTATTGTAAAATTATGATTTTGTATGATATTTTTATGGGGTAACAATTGGCGTATAAGGGGGGGTGGCGGAACATTCAGCATTGGGCATTGACATCCCTCCCTATTCTACTTTACAGTTACGTCCGCAAAACAATTATGCAACCAACTATAATTATTAATAACCCTTCGGAGCACATATCATGGCTAGACCATTAATTCAAATGGCATTGGATTCATTAGATTTTGACGCAACAGTTGCACTTGCAGAACAAGTTGCGCCACACGTTGACATTTTTGAAATCGGAACCCCATGCATCAAACACAACGGTGTCAATCTGGTCAAAACTCTGAGAGCTAAATTCCCAGACAAACTGATTTTGGTTGACCTTAAAACTATGGATGCCGGCGAATACGAAGCCACACCATTTTATGCCGCTGGTGCTGATATTTGTACAGTTTTGGGCGTATCTGGCTTGGCAACTTGCTTGGGCGTTATCAAAGCCGCCAACGCATTCGGCGCTGAAGCACAAATCGACTTGATCAACGTTGAAGACAAAGCCGCTTGCGCCCGCGCAACTGCTGAAGCTGGTGCCCACATCATGGGTATCCACACAGGTCTTGACGCACAAGCGGCTGGCCACACCCCTTTCTCTGACCTGAACGACATCGCCAAATTGGGCCTGAACGTCAGAATTTCTGTCGCTGGCGGCATCAAACCTGCAACTGTCCAAGACGTTGTCAAATCAGGCGCAAACATCATCGTCGTTGGCGCTGCCATCTACGGCGCTCCATCTCCAGCTGAAGCTGCTCGCGAAATCCGCGAACTGGTTGATGCAACTGAGGTATAAAAATGCACCAGCAACTTGTCATAGAAAAGATTGCAAGCATTCTGGAAGCCACAGACAGCACATATGATGTAAAGTTGACGCAACTGTTGGACAACGCCAAACGCATATTTATTGCAGGGGCTGGCCGTTCCAAACTGGTTGGTAATTTCTTTGCTATGAGATTGGTGCATGGTGGTTACGATGTCAGTGTCGTAGGTGAAATTGTCACACCGAGCATAAAAAGCGGTGATTTATTGATCATTATCTCCGGTTCAGGGGAAACTGAGCAATTGGTGGCGTTTACTAAAAGTGCTAAAAAGATAGGCGCCAACATCGTGTTGATCTCCGCAAAAAGCGAATCGACCATCGGTGACATGGCGGATGCAGTATTTCAAATTGGTCGTGCCGAGCAATATGGAAAAGTCTTCGGTATGCCCATGGGCACTGTATTTGAACTATCCACATTATTATTTTTAGAGTCAACCGTTTCTCATATTATTCATGATAAAGGGATACCTGAAGAAATAATGAGAGAAAGACACGCTAACTTAGAATAATGCCAAGGGAACGGGCCATAAACCCGTTCCCGTTTTATGTGGCTAATAACAAATAATATTTCCTGGCAAGATCATGCAGATGGTCATTGCCATTGATAAGTAATTTAAAAGGAGAACAATATGACTTCGCGCCGAGAATTAGCGAACGCCATACGCGCTTTGAGCATGGATGCCGTACAGAAAGCAAACTCTGGACATCCAGGGGCACCAATGGGGATGGCGGATATCGCCGAAGTTCTCTGGAATGACTTCATGACCCATAATCCGACCCATCCAAAATGGTCGAATCGTGATCGTTTTGTTCTCTCAAATGGTCATGGCTCCATGCTGATCTACTCCCTGTTGCATCTGACAGGTTATGATCTGCCTATCGAAGAGCTGAAAAGTTTCCGTCAGCTGCATTCAAAAACCCCAGGGCATCCTGAATACGGTTATGCGCCCGGCGTAGAAACTACCACTGGCCCATTAGGTCAAGGCATTACCAATGCCGTGGGTATGGCCATCGCCGAAAAAGCCTTGGCTGCGCAATTTAATCGGGAAGATCATGTTATCGTAGACCACAACACCTATGTGTTCTTAGGTGACGGTTGCTTGATGGAAGGCATTTCCCACGAAGCCTGTTCGCTGGCCGGTACTTTAGGCTTAGGCAAACTGATCGCGTTTTGGGATGACAACGGCATTTCTATCGACGGTCATGTTGATGGCTGGTTTACCGACAATACGCCCATGCGTTTTGAGTCTTATGGCTGGCATGTGATTGCCGATGTTGACGGGCATGATGCCGAAGCGATCCATAAAGCGATTACGCTGGCGAAAGAAGTGACCGGCAAACCCACCATGATTTGCTGCAAAACCACGATTGGTTTTGGCTCCCCTAACAAAGCCGGTTCCCATGCCTGTCATGGTGCACCTTTGGGCGATGCCGAAATCAATCTGACCAAAGCGGCGTTAGGTTGGGATTACGGTTCCTTTGAAGTACCTGAGCATGTCTATAAAGGTTGGGACACTAAAGAAAAAGGTGCTCAAGACGAACAAGCTTGGAACGAAAAATTCCAAGCTTACAAAAACGCTTATCCAGAATTGGCGGCGGAATATGAGCGCCGTATGGCAGGCGAGTTGCCGGCAAACTGGAATGAAGGTGCGGATGCGTTTGTCAGCGCCGTCAATGCAGAAGCTAAAACTACCGCCAGCCGATTGTCCTCATTAGCGGCCATTGAAGGTTTCGCCAAGTTGTTGCCGGAAATATTCGGCGGTTCAGCCGATTTAGGTTGTTCCAACATGACCGAATGGTCAGGTTACAAACCGATGCGTGCCGACAAACCTAATGCCAACTATGTCAACTACGGTGTCCGTGAGTTTGGTATGTCCGCCATCATGAATGGTGTCGCCTTGCATGGCGGCCTTATCCCGTTCGGCGCGACCTTCCTGATGTTCTCCGAATACGCGCGTAATGCCGTTAGAATGTCATCGTTAATGAAGATTCGCTCCATCTTTGTTTATACCCACGACTCTATCGGTTTGGGTGAAGACGGGCCGACCCATCAGCCGGTTGAACAAACCGCGACGTTGCGCATGATTCCGGGTATGCAGGTTTGGCGTAGCTGTGATGCCGTTGAAACTACGGTAGCTTGGCGTGCGGCGATTGAGCGCACCGACGGCCCTTCGGTTTTGGTGTTTTCACGTCAAAACCTAACGCATATGCCACGGACTGCCGAACAAATCAGCGCCATAGCACGCGGCGGTTATGTCCTTGTTGATAGCGAAGGCACACCTGATGCCATCATTATCGCAACAGGATCAGAAGTTGAACTTGCGGTGAAAGCTGCCGAACAGTTAAAAACTGCCGGTAAAAATATTCGCGTTGTCTCCATGCCGTCAACCAATATTTTTGATGCCCAAGACGCTGCCTATAAAGAGTCGGTGTTGCCTTCAGCGGTGACTAAGCGCGTAGCCGTTGAAGCGGGCGTGACCGATCTGTGGTGGAAGTATGTCGGTGTCAATGGAAGAGTTGTTGGTATTGATCATTTTGGTGAATCAGCTCCAGCAGGGCAACTATTTAAAGAGTTCGGTTTTACTGTTGAAAATGTAGTGATGAACGTAGAAGCGGTACTTCAGAACTAAAATTATAGAATATTTGCATAGCTTAACTCATGGGGAGAAAGGATTAACGCGAATAAATGGCCAGTTTATTCTGTTAATTGTTTTCTCCCTATTTCTTCCGACTTAAAGGTGAACAACGTGAAAAAAAATAATCTTATAAATGGCTTGTTTGCAACCTTATTGATTGCTAGCCCGCTAGCAGGTGCAGATCAGAAATACCCGGCAGCAGACTTCCAACCCCAAGTCGTTTTCCAAGATAGCGACTATATCGCCAAAAATAGCTCTGCCAAAGCAGCGCCTGCGGTGAGCGTTGCCCAAGAATCTGCAAGTGATGAAGTGGATTCAAAATATCCAGCGGCCAACTTTAAGCCACAAGTTGTTTATAGTGATCCTAACTATAAACCAGGCGCATCGTCTGCCGCCAGCGTCGCCGCCCCAGCGGCAGTCAGCGAAGCAAGCTCTGCGAGCGTAGCGATTGAAAACACCAGTGTTGCCGAAGCTGCCAAAACGGAATCACAATCAAACTACTTGATCGGTTTGATTGGCTTAGGTTTGGTCGGTGCATTTTTGTTTAAGAGCCAATTCAAATGTAGCGGTAAAAAAGCCGACAGCGTGGCGCCAGCGGCTCCTGTGGCTAAAGGCGGCTTGACAGGCGTGGCTAGATACCTGAATAAAGTGTCAGGTACCGGTGTGTCCAGATACTTGGAAAAACAAGTCAAATCAACCGCCAATTCACCTTCTACAGGCGTTGCCAAATATATTGCCAAACAAGTTTCGGTTGCCAAGTCCACAGCGGCCGGTGCAGCGACAGGCGTTGAAAAATATATGCGTAACCGGGGATAATCAATGAACCAAAATTACTTGAGTGGATTTTTTTTCCCCGCAGTGGCTGGCCTGTTCTTTTTTATGAGAAAATCGGATGATGAAAGGACGCATGAGGAAACTCATATTGCGCCGCCGATTTATTCTATAGATGCAAGCGGTTTGACCGGTGTGGCGAGATATTTAGAAAGCCAAAAACGGGCTTTAGAGGCGAGTAAAGAAGAAGCGGAGTCACTCGAAGAACAAAGAAACACTCAAGTGATTACGGGCGTTGCCAAATACTTGGAAAAAGCCAAGCAAACGCCCGTCAGTGGTGTCAGCCGTTATATGTTGAAAAAAGCATTGGCTGAGAAAAACGCCCCAAAGCCAGCCCCCAAACCCCAAGCGACAGGCGTTGCCAAATATTTGAGCAACCAAAAAGAAAAACCTGTCTTAAGTGGCGTGGCGAAGTATTTGAAAAATCAAGAGAGCTTGCCCAAAGCGACCAAGGTTGCCAAGTATATGGCCAAACAAGCTTTAGCAGCCAAACAGGCAAAACCGGCTGTTGCCTATATTGAACTAACGGGTGTGGAAAAGTATCTGAAACAACAGGAAAGCTTGCCTCAATTGAGCAAGGTTGCCAAGTATATGAAAAAACAAGCGTTGCTTGCTAAAATGGAAAAGCCACCCGTGGCAAAGACCCCTGAATTGACAGGGGTTGCCAAATACCTGCAAAACCAAGACAGCCTACCAAAAGTTAGCCGTGTGGCCAAATATATGGCAAGGCAAGCGTTGGCGAGCAAAAAAATTGAAATGATTGAAACTAGCGTTGATAAGTACATGAGGACTCGCGCTTAAGTTTTAACACTCCAGATATGTGATGTGCGGATTAAACAAACAGCATCCTAAGATGCTGTTTGTCGTTTGTGACGTTGTGATTTGTAAGGCATTAATGGCAAACGTTCCCCATCCGGCTATTTAACAAAACTTACTATTATAAGAAGGCACTCGTTATGGCAAAAAATTTATTTGAACAACTTAAAGAGGTTACTGTTGTTGTAGCAGATACCGGAGACATTCAAGCGATTGAAACGTTTAAACCTACCGACGCAACAACCAACCCTTCATTGATTACTGCGGCGGCACAAATGCCACAGTATCAAGGGATTGTTGACGATACCTTAAAAGGCGCAAGAGAGACCTTAGGTGCCGATGCGACTCCAGCACAAGTGGTATCGTTGGCGTTTGACCGTTTGGCGGTTTCTTTCGGCCTGAAAATTCTGGAAATCATTCCTGGCCGTGTGTCTACCGAAGTTGATGCACGTTTGTCTTTTGACACTGACGCGACCATTGCTAAAGGCCGCGAGTTGATTGCCCAATATGAAGCCGCCGGCATTGCCCGCGAACGCGTATTGATTAAAATCGCCGCTACTTGGGAAGGTATCCAAGCCGCCGCCGTTTTAGAAAAAGAAGGCATCCACTGTAACCTGACTTTGTTGTTCGGTTTGCATCAAGCGATTGCTTGCGCAGAGAACGGCATCACATTGATTTCGCCTTTTGTGGGCCGTATCCTCGACTGGTACAAAAAAGATACTGGCCGCGATTCATATCCTGCGGCGGAAGACCCAGGCGTATTGTCAGTCACTGAAATTTATAACTATTATAAAAAATTCGGTTACAAAACTGAAGTTATGGGTGCCAGCTTCCGTAACGTTGGTGAAATCACCGAATTGGCCGGTTCTGACCTGTTGACTATCGCCCCATCCTTGTTGGCCGAATTGCAAGCGACTGAAGCTGATTTGCCACGCAAGTTAGATCCAGAACACGCCGCTACTTTGACCATTGAAAAAATTGAAGTCACTAAAGACGTGTTTGATGCGATGCACGCAGAAAACCGTATGGCGACCGACAAGTTGGCGGAAGGCATCAACGGCTTTACCGTTGCCTTGGAATCATTGGAAAAATTGTTGGCCGAACGTCTGGCTACTTTGGAAGGCTAAAAGATTAGATGCTTAACGCCACCTGCATGGTTTAAGCCATGCAGGTGGCGTAGGTCTCTTTGGCATTATTTATCAAAATTTAGGACTCTTACTTCAATGTCACAAAAAATTTTAGATGTCGTCAAACCAGGTGTGGTCACAGGTGATGACGTACAAAAAATCTTTGCAATTGCCAAAGAAAACAAATTTGCCCTGCCAGCGGTCAACGTTATCAGCACGGGTTCTATCAATGCGGTATTAGAAGCCGCTGCTAAAGTAAAATCTGCCGTTATCGTCCAGTTCTCTAACGGTGGTGCACAATATGTCGCCGGTAAAGGCCTGAAATTGGCTGGCCAAAACGTGGCTATCTTAGGCGCCATTTCGGGTGCGCAACATGTGCATACGCTCGCGGAAGCTTACGGCGTGCCTGTTATCCTGCATACTGACCATGCCGCCAAGAACCTGTTGCCTTGGATTGATGGTTTGCTTGACGCTGGCGAAAAGCATTTTGCCCAAACGGGTAAGCCATTGTTCAGTTCACACATGCTGGACTTGTCAGAAGAAAGCTTGGAAGAAAACATCGAAATTTGCGGGCATTATCTGGAGCGCATGTCCAAAATGGGCATGACCTTGGAAATTGAATTGGGCGTGACCGGCGGTGAAGAAGATGGCGTTGACAACAGTGGTATGGATCATTCCATGTTGTATACCCAACCGGAAGATGTCGCCTATGCTTATGAGCATTTGAGCAAAATCAGCGACCGTTTCACCATTGCCGCTTCATTTGGTAACGTCCACGGCGTATATTCTCCTGGCAACGTTAAGCTGACCCCAAAAATTTTGGACAACTCACAAAAGTATGTCTCCGAAAAATTTGGTGTTCCTGCCAATACCTTAAACTTTGTGTTCCACGGCGGTTCCGGTTCTTCTGCCGAAGAAATCAGCGAGTCCATCAGCTATGGCGTTATCAAGATGAACATTGATACCGACACACAATGGGCGGCTTGGGACGGCATCAGACAGTATTACCTGAAAAATGAAGGCTATTTGCAAGGCCAAATCGGCAACCCAGAAGGCGCCGATAAGCCAAACAAAAAGTTTTATGACCCACGGGTTTGGCAACGTGCTGGCGAAGTTAGCATGATTACTCGTCTGGAACAAGCGTTCCAAGATTTGAACGCGGTCAACAGCTTGTAAGATCACGCTTGCGAAAAAAGCCGATGCGCTTGCATCGGCTTTTTTTTGGCTAAAATTTAAGGCCGATATTGTCTTTAATAGGTTTTCATCAAGCCGTCTAGGGTCAATGTGCAACTGGGGGCGAAAACCTGCATAAAAAAGACCACCTCTTCCTGTTCGGACTCGGCAATCCGTTGCGCCAAATGTTCGGCGGCGATTTCAAATTCTAAGTTGCCGGCCTTGAGTTCGGCTTGGCATTTTAGATAAGCGGAAATTTTGTCCGCCGCCTTGATAATCTGGATATGCTCTTCGGGCATCTGATCGTGGCTAATCAACTGCTTAAAATCGCCACGGATTTCCGGTGGCAGCAACTCCAGTAGCTCAATTTCCGCCTGCCGTTCAATCTCCTTATAAGCATTACGGATTTCTTCGGAATGGTACTTGATGGGGGTGGGCAAATCGCCGGTGATGACCTCGGTGATGTCATGGTAGAGGGCCGCCGTGGCGACGGCGTTGGCATCGACTTGGCCATTAAAATAACGGTTTTTAATCAGCGCCAAGGTGTGGGCGATTACTGACACCTCCCAACTGTGTTCCATCACATTTTCTTCATGGGCATTGCGTTTTAGCCCCCAACGCTTAATCCAGCGTAAGCGGGTCAAATAAGCGTAAAAACTGCTGGTTACGGTATCTTTTTTCATAGCCGACAAAAATGGTTGCAACAAGCACCTATCATAAAGTGATTGTTCGGCGAATTAAAGCCATATCTGCTATCGTGTCGGTCTACACCCCTTTTTTTCTACCTTATATTAAATAACATGCTTATTCAGTGGTATCCCGGTCACATGCACAAGGCCAGTAAAGAAATCAAAGCCATGCTCCCAGAGATTGATTTGATTATTGAAATCCTTGATGCCCGCATCCCTTTCAGTAGCCAAAACCCGATGATAGCCAAATTGCGTGGCGACAAGCCCTGCATTAAGGTGCTTAATAAAAGCGACCTTGCCGACCCTGACCTGACCGAACAGTGGCAAAGCTATCTGGAGCGGGAGCAAGGCGTGAAAACCTTGGCCGTGATGGCCAGCCAACCGGAAAAAATACGTCAGATCACCGCCTTGTGCCATAAGATGGTCACTAAAAGGGCAGGGGAGCAGACACACGTCCTGATTATGGGCATACCCAATGTCGGCAAATCAACCCTCATTAATGTCCTCGCCGGGCGCACCATTGCCAAGACCGGCAACGAACCGGCTATCACGAAAATGCTGCAACGCATCGATATAGGCAATGGCATTATCCTGTTAGATAGCCCAGGGATGCTGTGGCCTAATCTTGAGAACAAAAACAGCGGCTACCGTTTGGCAATAACCGGCGCGATCAAAGATACCGCCCTACAACATGACGACATCGCCGCCTTTTTGGCGGAATTTTTGTTGCTGCTCTATCCAGAAACGGTAAAAACCCGTTTCCAGTTAGCGCAATTGCCGGAGCGGGAAATGGAGTTGTTGGAGCTGATCGGCAAACAACGCGGTTGCCTGCGTGCGGGCGGCAAAATTGACCATGATAAAGTCGCCAAAATCATTTTGTCAGAATTTCGCACCGGCACTTTAGGCAGGATGACGATGGAAACCCCCGCCATGATGGAGCAGGAATTGGTGGAGTTGGAAGTTATCCGTGCCGAGAAGGCCGCCAAAAAACTATTGAGGAAGCAAAAGCATAAGTAAGTTGCTTCATTAGTCTGGCAAAAGTTTAGGCAACCTACTGTTGTTTAATCTGTTTTTGTCGGTCTTGCTGATGTCGGTTGAGCATCGGCAAGACGTTTTTTTTGCAAATGCACCCTCAAATGAGCATTTGTTTTGTTCGGCGTTTAACCGCTCCCTTTTACCTTTTTCCCCGTAACAACCGGCTTAGGCACACATTCGCAAGTATTGACGGGGATGCCGTGGTTGGGCAGTATCACGCCCAATTCTGTCATCGCTTTTTGGTAGACTTTGCGTTTAAAATAGACCACATCGTTAAGCGGTTCCCAGTAATCCACCCAGCGCCAGCTGTCAAATTCCGGCTTGGGGCTATGGTCAAAGCGCACATGCGCATCTGTCGTCAACAGACGCAGTATGTACCAGATTTGTTTTTGCCCGATGCATAAGGGCAACGAGTTTTTGCGGATATACCGCTCCGGTAATTGGTAACGTAACCAGTAACGGGTGCGGCCTAAAAGTTGTACATGTTGTTTTTGTAGTCCGGTTTCTTCCCACAATTCTCGATACATCGCTGCTTCAGGGTCTTCATTGTCATTAATGCCGCCTTGAGGGAACTGCCATGCGTTCACGCCCATCCGTTTTGCCCAAAACACGCGACCCTCGTCATTGCAAAGGATGATCCCGACATTGGGCCGGTATCCTTTAGAGTCTATCATGTTAAAACCT
>JACXTQ010000085.1 GCA_016919605.1 Methylovulum sp. | reverse complement strand
TCTCGTTTCATCACTAGGGAAGGGCATTGCCGCTTCCTCGCTCGCGGCGATCCTTGAAGCGCGTGGCCTTAAAGTCACCATGACTAAACTCGACCCTTATATCAATGTCGATCCCGGCACGATGAGCCCGTTTCAGCATGGTGAGGTGTTTGTCACCGAAGATGGCGCGGAAACCGATTTGGACTTGGGGCATTATGAGCGCTTTCTCAAAACCACCATGACCAAGAAGAACAACTTCACCACAGGTCAGGTGTATGACAGCGTATTGCGCCGCGAGCGCAAAGGCGAGTATTTAGGTGCTACCGTGCAGGTGATTCCGCATATTACCGATGAAATTAAGACTCGCATCTATGAAAGTGCTGAAGGCAAGGATGTGGCGCTGATTGAAGTGGGCGGTACGGTCGGTGATATTGAGTCCTTGCCGTTTCTGGAAGCTATCCGGCAAATGCGCTTTGATCTGGGTGCGGACCGTTCGCTATTCATCCATTTGACGCTGGTTCCTTATATCCGCTCGGCGGGGGAAATCAAAACCAAGCCTACCCAGCATTCAGTGAAGGAATTGCGCAGTATCGGTATCCAGCCGGATATTCTGATTTGCCGCTCTGAGCAACCCGTACCCGTCAGTGAGCGGCGCAAAATCGCCCTGTTCACCAACGTTGAGGAAAAGGCGGTGATTTGCGCAGTTGATGCCGATTCCATTTACCGTATCCCCATTTTGCTGCATGACCAAGGGCTTGATGATATTGTCGTCAACAAATTGCGCTTGGATGTGCCGCCTGCTGATTTGACCGAATGGCATAAGGTTTTGGAAGCCTTAAGTCATCCGGCTGATAGTGTCAGCATTGCTATCGTCGGTAAATATGTCGATCATTCCGATGCCTATAAATCACTGAATGAAGCCTTGATTCATGCCGGTATCCGTACCCGTAACAAGGTCAATATTGTTTATATTGATTCTGAAGTTATTGAAGACGAAGGCGTTGCCCGCTTGAAAGGGGTCGATGCGATTTTAGTGCCGGGCGGCTTTGGTGAGCGCGGCGTTGAAGGCAAAATAGCCACCGTCCGTTATGCGCGGGAAAACAACATCCCTTATCTGGGCATTTGTTTAGGTATGCAGGCGGCGGTTATTGAATTTGCCCGCGATGTCGCAGGTCTGGAAGGTGCGCACAGCACCGAATTTTTGCCCAACTCCCCGCATCCGGTCATTGGCCTGATTACCGAATGGATGGAAGAGGGCGGGCAAGTGGTCAAACGTGACGAAAATTCTGATTTGGGCGGCTCTATGCGCTTAGGTGGCCAACAATGCCGTTTGCAACATGAAACGCTGGCGTTTAGTCTATATCAAAAAGATGTCATCACGGAGCGCCATCGCCATCGTTATGAATTTAACAACCAGTATTTTGACAAGCTAGAAAAGGCCGGAATGCGCTTTTCGGGCAAATCGATAGACGGACGTTTGGTTGAGGTGATTGAAATTCCCGAACATCCGTGGTTTTTAGCCTGTCAATTCCACCCTGAATTTACATCCACACCCAGAAAAGGCCATCCTTTGTTTTCAGGCTTTGTCGCGGCGGCAGTGCGTTATAGCCTGATGAAGAACGAGCCGGCTTACTGAGATAGGTTTTTTTCCAACGGGTCAATGGGATAAGCAAGGGGGATTTTATTCCCTTGCTTATCCCTTAAGAAGCTAAACGTTTATGTCCAGATTTAGCCAGTATGTTAATGTCCTTGGACTTGAGCTGAGAAATTTGCTTTTGGCAAATTGATTACAATAAATAACAACGAGAAAATTCATGCAATTATGTGGCTTTGAAGTCGGTTTAAATCAACCCTTGTTTTTAATCGCCGGCCCGTGTGTGATTGAAAGTGAGCAATTGGCGTTGGACACCGCAGGTTTCTTAAAAGAAATCACGACGGCGTTAAACATCCCCTTCATTTATAAATCCTCATTTGACAAGGCCAACCGCTCGTCGCACGAAAGTTTCCGAGGCTTAGGGATTGAGCGCGGTTTGGAAATTTTGGCGAAAGTGAAACAGCAAATCGGCGTACCCGTGTTGACCGATGTACACGAAGACACGCCTTTGGCGGAAGTGGCAAGCGTCGTGGATGTGATGCAAACCCCCGCATTTTTATGCCGCCAAACCAATTTTATCCAAGCAGTGGCCGCCCAAGGCATTCCGGTCAATATCAAAAAAGGCCAGTTTCTCGCCCCGTGGGATATGGTGCATGTGGCGAATAAGGCCAAAGCGACAGGCAATCAGCAGATTATGATCTGTGAGCGGGGCGTGTCATTTGGGTATAATAACCTCGTTTCGGATATGCGCTCATTAGCGGCGATGCGCGACACCGATTGCCCCGTGGTGTTTGATGCCACGCATTCGGTGCAATTGCCCGGCGGCCAAGGCACCTCATCAGGCGGCCAACGCGAGTTTGTGCCGGTATTGGCAAGAGCGGCGGTGGCGGTCGGTATCGCAGGGTTGTTTATGGAAACCCATCCTAACCCCGCCGAAGCCAAAAGCGATGGCCCCAATTCTTGGCCTTTACACCGGATGCGCGAACTGTTGGAAACGCTGATGATGTTGGATAAAGCCGTGAAAAGCCAGCCCTTGATTGAAACTACCCTTTAGCGAGGTTAGCCCATGCCCGCCATCACCGAATTGTCACAGCTCGACTTGAACGCCAGTTACAGTTACGCCGATTATTTAACTTGGCAGTTTGACGAGGCTGTGGAACTGATTAAAGGCAAAATTTCGTTGATGTGTCCGGCACCGAATGTCAAGCATCAGCGGATTTCATGGCAACTAAGTGGCGCATTATTCAATTATTTTAAAAACAAACCATGTAACGCCTTCGCTGCCCCGTTTGATGTCCGCCTCTATGACCGTAGCAAATCATTGCTGGCCAATAAAGAAGTGACCACGGTGGTACAACCGGATATTTGCGTGATTTGCGATAGCAGCAAACTGGATGAACAAGGCTGCAACGGCGCACCCGATTGGATTATTGAAATTTTATCCAAAGGCAATTCCCAAAAAGAAGTCAAAACCAAACACACGCTTTATGCCGAAAGCGGGGTGCGGGAATATTGGCTGGTGTTCCCTTACGAAGAGGTTATCAGCCAGTTTATCCTTGATGAGGGGGCGCAACAATACCGTTTGCTTAACAGCTATGCCGGTGATGACTTGGCTATCCCTTATCTGTTCCCTGATTTGGCAGTTGATTTGGGGATGTTGTTTAAAGATGGATAGCTATTGCAGCGATAGCCTCAAATATTTTCATTTGTCGAGCGTGTTTTTTAAGTTAATAAAAATGATGCCGTCCATTCTTTTGCTAAAGCTTTAGCGGAAGCGACTCGTAACATAAAATAATCTTACCCACCCCATGCAACAGCTGTTGCTTTTTATTTTTAACCCTTGGAGCCATTCAAAACATGAGCAAAATCGTAGATATTAAAGCCAGAGAAATTTTAGACTCTCGTGGCAACCCCACTTTAGAAGCCGATGTCATCCTGGAATCAGGCGTTATTGGCAGCGCTATGGTGCCATCTGGCGCGTCCACTGGCGAGCGTGAAGCGATAGAATTGCGTGATGGCGACAAATCCCGCTTTTTGGGCAAAGGCGTGTTGAACGCTGTCAACAACGTCAGAACCGAAATCCGTGACGCGATTATCGGTATGGACGTGGCAGACCAAGAAGGCATCGACAACAAAATGATTGCGCTGGACGGTACTGACACTAAAGCCCGTTTAGGCGCAAACGCCATGTTGGCGGTCTCTATGGCCGCCGCCCATGCCGCCGCGAAAGAAGCGGGTGTGCCGTTATATCGCCATCTGAACAAAACCGGCAAATTTGTCTTGCCAGTACCGATGATGAACATTATCAATGGCGGCTCCCACGCTGATAACAGCGTTGATTTGCAAGAATTTATGATTTTGCCTGTCGGCGCACCGACTTTCCGCGAAGCCATCCGTTACGGTGCGGAAGTGTTCCATAACTTGAGCAAAGTGTTAAAGTCCAAAGGTTTGGCAACCACTGTCGGTGATGAAGGCGGTTTTGCCCCTAACTTGTCGTCTAACGAAGAAGCTATCAGCGTTATCCTGCAAGCGATTGAGCAAGCTGGCTATAAACCGGGCGTGGACATTTTCTTAGGTTTAGATGCCGCCGCGTCCGAATATTATGCCGATGGCATTTACAACTTGGCTTCAGAAAGCAAAACCTATACTTCAGCAGAAATGGCTGATTTCTTCGTTGATTGGGTCAGCAAATACCCTATCATCAGCATCGAAGACGGTTTTGACGAAAACGATTGGGACGGCTGGAAATTGATGACCGAAAAATTGGGCGGCAGCATCCAATTGGTCGGTGACGATTTGTTCGTGACCAACCCTGCCATCCTGAAAAAAGGCATTGACCAAAACATTGCCAACTCTATTTTGATTAAAGTTAACCAAATTGGCACCTTGACCGAAACCTTGGCGGCTATCAATATGGCACATGCGGCCGGTTACAGCGCGGTAGTTTCGCACCGTTCCGGTGAAACCGAAGACACTACGATCGCTGATCTAGCAGTTGCTACCGGTACAGGCCAAATCAAAACTGGCTCACTGAGCCGTTCTGACCGTGTCGCCAAATACAACCGTCTGATGAAAATTGAAGAAGAATTAGGTGATTTGGCCGTTTACGCAGGTCGTAGTGCGTTCAAGATGCTGTAAAACCTACGGGTTGTAAGTACCTTAGCATTACGAAAGGGGCGGCCTTATTTAAAGTCGCCCCGTTCCGGTTAAGCTGTAAATTTTGTTGTTCCACACTTTAATATAAGGTCTTCAGTTAATGAAATTTCTGCTGGTCATCATCGTCTTGCTGATTGCGCATTTCCAGTACCGTTTATGGGATCCTATAAATGGCAGTCTGGCGCAATTGCATAGCCGTGAGCAAGAATTGGCTGAATTGAAAAAAGAGGTTGAAGAAAAAAAACAGCGCAATGAGGCGCTCTACGCCGAAGTGGAAGACTTGCGCAAAGGCCAAGAAGCCTTGGAAGAGCGTGCGAGGGATGAACTGGGCATGATTCGGGCTGACGAGACTTTCTTTCAGGTGTTGGAATAAGCTTAGGGATTTTTTTAACCCTTAGGCAACTCATTCTGGTTACTATCAATAATAGGCGATGGTTATGAATCAAACACTATTTAATGTACTTTTTCTTTGTACGGGCAATTCCGCACGTAGCATTATGGCGGAAGCCTTGCTCAATCATCTAGGCAAAAGCCGTTTTCGTGCGGCCAGTGCGGGCAGCCATCCGGCGGGGGTGGTCAATCCCTTCGCCTTGGAACGCTTGGCTATTGAAAATATTCCGACTACAGGCGCGAGAAGCAAAAGCTGGGATGAATTTTCTGGAGCGGATGCGCCCATTTTCGATTTTATCATTACGGTGTGTGACAATGCCGCAGGTGAAGTATGTCCTGTGTGGCCCGGGCAACCTATTACCGCACATTGGGGTGTGTTTGATCCGGCGGCGGCAGATGATGGCCAAAAATTTATTGAGTTTGCCAAAGCGTTTGCGGTGCTGGAGCGGCGTATCAATTTGTTTATCAATCTTAACCCCGCAGGTTTGGAGCGTATGCTGCTTGAGCAACAAGTCCGCGCCATAGGCCAATAACGTTCTATACAAGTGTCATTTATCGCCAGTTTTTCAACGTGTGTGACATTTATTCGGGTCTTGCGTGAAACGGTTGCTTTTTTAAGTTATCTTGTACGTCTATTAGCGGAACATCAACGCTTATAACTTAAATTGCCAACACACAAGATAGGAGCTTTTGATTATGTTCAACCCGTTTTACAAACCGCTCATCATGGGTATTTTAAATGTCACGCCGGACAGTTTTTCAGACGGCGGCTGTTATGGCGATGTGGCGAGCGCTATCTTACAAGTGAAAAAAATGCTTGGGGAAGGGGTGGACATTATTGACATCGGCGGCGAATCGACCCGCCCTGGTGCCGAACCTGTAGCGGCGGACGAACAAATCTGCCGGGTAGTGCCGGTCATCACCGCCATCCGGCAATTTACCGATACTCTCATCAGCATAGACACTACCTCGAGTATAGTAGCCGCCGCCGCTTTGGCCGCAGGGGCGAACATGATTAATGATGTGTCAGGCGGGAAAAATGATGCCGATATACTGGCTTTGGCGGCCAAGGCCGAAGTACCGATCATTTTGATGCACAGCCAAGGCACACCCAAAACGATGCAGGATAACCCGTATTATGAAGAAGTTGTGCGGGAAGTGCTGGCAGCCCTGCAAGAGCGCATCAAAGCGGCCTTAGATGCTGGGGTTAAAAAAGACAATATCGCCATTGATCCAGGCATAGGCTTTGGCAAACGCAAACAGGACAATCTGGATTTGCTGGCACATTTGGAGGTGTTGGTGGCGTTGGGTTTTCCGGTGTTGCTAGGAACTAGCCGCAAACGCTTTATGGGCAGCATCTGTGACGTGTCGGAACCTACCGAATTAGTGACGGCCACGGCAGTGACTACCGCTTTAGGAGTGATGGCGGGGGTCAAGATGTTCCGCGTCCATGATGTTAAGGAAAACCGTCAGGCTGTGGATGTGGCATGGGCGATTAAGCAGTGCCGATAACATCCTGTAAGGATGTTATCGGTCAAAACCGTTACTTGCTAGATTTAAAAATAGCCTGCATGGCAGTAATTTCAGCATGGTTACAGATTTCGGTAGGCCGTCCCATACACAAACGCAAGAACACCCGGGCCGCAGCAATGCCGTTAATAACAAAAGAAATGGCGATTAACGCCGATATCCAAGCAAATTGGCTGCTGGCGTGATAAAGCAACAAGTCTTCACCGATAAACGCCGGGGTGATCGGAAAGCCGACCAAGCCTAAAAAGCTTAAAAACAATAGCAAGGCCAAACTAGGATGGGTTTCCGACATGGCGCGGTAAGCGAATGGATTATCGGCAAACCGTTCTTTGCCTGGCAATCGGCTTAAGACTACCAAACCTAACAGCCATGACGGCAAAATACCTGTGGTAAACAGCAGAATGTCCAGTTGCGCGTCAGGGCGGAGTAACCATACCGAACTTGCCGCTAACAGGCAGCTTAAGGCCACCGCATTCCAAACGCCGATAAAGCTGTGTTTCTGACTAAAGGCACTGAGGGAAGCTAAGAGCATAGCCAAGGCGAACGGGATAGCCAAATAATGGCTGCCCAGAACCTCTGTCCCGACCAATATGCCAAACACCGCAAACACCGCCGCGCCCACCAGACTTTTTTGCCAGGCTGCATAAGCGTTGATAATCGCCCCGATTATTTTCAAAGGTTCCCACAATACCGAACGCACCAGACGCTCCAGATTGCCTTCTTGCAAGGCGAATACATAAAGGGTGTTTTGCAGCACTTCCGGCAAGGTGTCACGGACGGATACCGGCAAATGTGCTTGCATGGCGTGGGTTTTAAAACCGGTGTCATCGATGTCCATAGCGCCTTCCACCCGTAACATGTGTGCGACAATCGACGGTGACACCAGCAATTGGTAACAGCGTAAAAACGCATTGCCCAAGAAGTGCAACAACACTAACGATTCTAAGCCCAACGCCAATTCCATAAACATAATGCCCACTTGGGTGATGGACGCATAAGCGATTTGGCCTTTAATATTGGATTGGGTTTTTTCGGATAGGCTGGCGATTATCACCGATATCAGGCCGATGCCAAATACCATCAAGCGGGTCAGGATGTGGTAACTCCAGATAGGCGTGGTGCGCAACAACAAAAATACGCCCAAATGTACTGACAACGCCCCGTAGAAAATGGCACTGGAGGGTGTCGGCCCTTCCATTGCTCTAGGCAGCCAAAAACAAAAAGGAAACTGTGCCGATTTGCCAGACGCGGCAATAAAAATCAGCAAAGACATCAGCAACAATGCTGGATAGCTGGCAGGAGACGGTGCGGCATGCTCAAACAAAACTGCTAATTGACTGAAATGGTCGCTTTCATGGAACAGCAAATGGCTCATCCACGCACCCAGCAATAGGCCAATATCGCAAAAACGGTAAACCGTGTAGGCTCTTAAGGCATTGCGCACTGGTTGGATGCGGTGGCGGTAAAAGGCAATCAGTAAAAACGAGGAAATGCCGACAATTTCCCAACCGGCAAACAGCATATCGATGGAACCGGCCAAGATGACCATGTTCAAGCCAAATGCGAAGCCGAAAATGGTCAAAAAGAAACGTTTATAGCCTGATTCACGGTGCAGGTAGTAACGGCAATAGCGCACGATAATCGAGAAGATCACCCAGATGGCAAACAGGTACACAGCACCCACCTTATCCAGATAAAATAAAATCGGGAACTGGTAGCTACCATGCTCGTACAGGATAAACCATTCAAACTCATAGCCAGAAAAGCCCTGTATCCCCCAGCTGATCAGCAATGCCAAAATGCTCAATCCCATAGCATGGGTCGTCCAAAAGCTAAGGTTGGCGATGGCTTTTTCGTTTTTGCCCAGTAAAGCAATCAGCATCAACCCAAGCAATGGCAAAAATTGGCAGGTTAACAATAATGAATTCATGACGCGCTCCGCAATTGATGAACCGGAATAGTGGTTTTTTGCCCCAAGGTAATTGCTTCCGAACACTGTGCTGATGGCACTTCCGTGTTGCCGGACAAATCCACGGCTTCCCAGCCGGTGCTGAAATAATAAGATAACGCACAAGTGTCGGGATGGCAGGATACCAGTCTGACCCAATCGTTATTCAGCCATTCCATGAGTGCGTCACCCAAGTTGGCGAAGGCCTTATCCAAGACCTCGGTGGTTTGTTCGATGACGATCAACAAACGCGCAGGTTCATGGACTTCGATCATTTGCGAAGGTAAGCCTGTGCGCAAATCACCTTCGACACCGTTGGCGACACCGAGCACACCAATGACGTTATGTGGCAATTTTGTTCCCGCGCCATAAATTGAATTGTCGATGCGTGAAAACAAGTATTCCAAATTAATGCCGCCACATACCGGAATAATCGCCGAGAGGATTTTCACAATCAACACACCTTCAGGGTCGGAGGCAGGGTTGTAAGAATGCAAAAAAGCCCGGCGGTCAAGAAACAACTTTTCGGTCAAACTACGTCTGCCAACAATACTGTACAGATTATTCGAGTGGTTCAGCTCAGGGCGCGGCTCAAAGATTGATGTAGAGCGAGCAATCACATGCTCGTGAGCCTCTTTACGCGCTTGTGATTGCGGCTCTACCTTAAACAAGCGGTAACGTTCCAAGGCATTATTTTCAAGGATTTCTTTCGGTGATGATTGCGGCCCTAACTCAAACCAACGGCAACGCTCTAGGGCGTTTTTGTCCAAAGAGTCTTGCATGGCCTGTTGAAACACGGCTAGCTTGTCGATAGCCGATTGCGGGAACAATTGCTTATCGTAATAAGTAATTTCATCACGGCTGGTGTTGTGTAAAGCGGGGATGAAATAAGTGCTATCAGGGATGCTGATGCCGCGTTCACTGAGGATGGTGCGGACGGTTGCATTATTGGCCATCCACGCGAACGCCCGTGCATTGGGCGCACCCGGTTTGCCCGAACACGCGCCGCAATCATAAGCCGCAAAATGGGGGTTATTGGTGCTACTAGACCCGTGCGCGACAATCACAACCAACGGGGCAAAATCTTTAGTCAAGCCAATATTGCGTAACAAGCCTTCGATTTTGTCGGCCATTTCCATAAAAGAAAACCCCAACATCCTCCCGTCTTCGGTTGGCTCGTCATTTTCGCGCAACAAATGCAAATGGGTATGCGCATCACTGACTTCGCTGAGTTTTTTAATCTTCAACAATTGCGAACCAGGACGGAATACGTCCCACACCATCCGCGCAGCATAACCGATCCCTAACAGTTGCGTCACCAACAGGCTGCGCAATAGCGAATGCCGATTGATATGCAAATTGGACATTTCGACATCAACCTTAGTCTTGGGTGCTTCAGGCTTCAGGTTTGATTCTAAAATCAGATGCTTCGGGTTAATGATATTGGGGCATTGCGCCACTGGATAAGCATCGTCAAAGCCTTGGTAAAGGAAATCAATGCCAAAAAAACCGGCAGCTCCAAAAGTCTCAATACCCGCATGAGTTTCTTCCAAGTGCCGGCGTAAGGAGCATTCACGGTCATCAATACAAAAAAAAGCTTGGGCAATCGGGGCAGTTTTCTCTGCTGCATTAGCGGCAGGTGGCTTTAAGGCCGCCAACAATTCGGCATGGAGCGAAAATTCCATCGCCTCATGCCAGATTTTCAGGCGTAACGGCACGGTGATTTTGTCTTCATAATCACTGAGCAAGGGTATGTCATTAGAGTTGGGAACATTGCCTGCGGCGATAAAATGCCCGCCACGTTTGCTCTGTATAATCGCCAGTTCCGCCAATAACTCCACGGCCAACATTTCTTTTAAAGAAATCTGGCGGCGTTGTAACAAAATTTTCGGATCTAGCTCAATTAGCCGTACCATGCCCGCCCAGCCCGGATGGGACAGCAGCAACTCCAACAGATATTGCTCATACAAGCTTTCGTTGCCGACAATTTTTTCAAGACACGTCAAAATGACCGCATCAGGGTCAAGATCCAATAAGCCCTTAACCCCCGCTTCATGGAAAGGGTATAGGGGTATAAAGCTGTTTTGCGCCAACCGCCGTACACATTCCCAAAAACTTTCCTCAGGTTTTGCCAACGTCCAGCGGCTAATGCCTTGGTCAAGGAAATTAGCTAACAAGCGGAACATAATCGGATGCACCAGCGAATTTAAGTCAACCTCTAAATGGGTTTGCCAACGGTTACGGATGCCGTGGTTAACCAAGGACATGGGTGGGTAATGGACACTGTCGTCGGCAATAAACAGCCTTTCCCGCAACGCCTTTGCTCCGTGGGCGCTACAATCAGAATGGGCAATGGCCCAATCTATCGCAAAATCTTTAATTCGGCCTTCGCGGTATAATTTTTGGTAATCGGCTAATGGCAAATAGCTACGCGCACCAAACACTTTTGCCGCTATCGCCACACCTTTATGGAAAGGGTGGTGCTGGACCGCGTGTAAAGTATTGTGGTGGATAAAGTCTTTGATCGGCCCTTGGGTCGGCAACCAATGGGCGATAGCATTGATAGCATTATCGAGATTGAACAGCCCTTCGCCTGTGGGCGAAATATGCTGCTTGATCGAATGGGAATGTGGGGTTGTCATTGCATGAAACCTGAAGTTAAAGCAAAATTGCTATACATTAAATGCAAGCATAATATGTGCCTTAGTCTAATTCATTATTTTTAGTATTGTTTTTTTTATAAGGTGGCGGCTTTTGGTGGTATTGCCCCAGTGCATGGTTTATTTCAACCATTTGTGCAATAGTTTGGTTGATTTTTAGGCTAACTAAAGACCAAGGCATTACGATAAGAATTTACCTAATCATCGATAGGTCTGGTGTATGATTCTTTAAAAAATCCAATAAAGAGCCAGTACATGAGCGAACCCACTATAATCTGTCCCAGTTGCACCCAAGAAATCCGTTTGACCGAATCGCTGGCCGCACCGCTATTACACGCGACCCGCCAGCAATACGAACAACAATTAGCGCAAAAAGACCAGGCCATCGCCCAACGCGAGCAGGACATCCGCGCCCAAGAAAAACACCTGCAAGAAGCCACGCGCACCCTAGAGGAACAGGTTGCCGGACAAGTCGCCGCGCAACTTAAAACCGAGCGCCAGCGCGTTATTGCCGAAGAAAGTGCCAAAGCCAAACAGGCCGCCGCCGCTGAACTTGACTATAAAAACACCCAATTGGTGGAATTGAACGAGTTGTTGACCAGCCGCGAGGCCAAACTCGCCGAAGCCCAACAAGCCCAAGCCGAGCTGATTAAAAAACAACGCGAACTTGATGATGCCAAACGCGAATTGGAACTGACCATAGAAAAACGGGTGCAAGACAATCTGGCCGAAGTGCGCAGCCAAGCCAAGCGTGAAGCCGAGGACAGCCTTAAATATCAGGTTATGGAAAAAGACCAGACCATTGCCGCCATGCAGCAAAAAATTGCCGAACTGAAACAAAGGGCGGAACAAGGCTCGCAACAAATGCAGGGTGAAGTGCAGGAATTGGAGCTAGAAAACCTGCTCCGTACTAAATTTCCCTTTGACAGCATCGAGCCAGTGGCAAAAGGCGAATTTGGCGGCGATGTCCTGCAACGTGTCGTCAGCCAAGCCGGACAAGCCAGCGGCAGTATGCTGTGGGAAGCCAAGCGCACCAAAAACTGGAACGATAGTTGGCTGGTCAAGCTACGCGAAGACCAACGCGCCGCCAAGGCCGATGTCGCCATCATCATCAGCCAAGCCTTGCCCAAAGGCGTGGAAACCTTTGAAGTGATCGACGGTATTTGGGTCACTAGCCCGCGCACCGCGCTGCCGCTTGCCACCCTATTGCGCCATACCTTACTGCAAATCGGGGTCGCCCGGCTCACCGCCGAAGGCCAGCACAGCAAAACCGAAATGGTTTACCAATACCTCACCGGCCCGCGCTTTCGCCTACGCGTCGAAGCCATCGTTGAAGCCTTCTCCACCATGCAGGAGGATTTGGATAAGGAGCGCAAAGTGATTATGAAACAATGGGCAAAACGCCAAAGCCAAATCGAGCGGGTGATGAACGCCACCGTAGGCATGTATGGCGATTTGCAGGGCATAGCCGGACAATCTTTACTGGAGATTGAAGGGCTGGAGATGAGGGCGTTGGCGGCGGATGAGGGGTAGCCCCTGTGCCAAATTAGGTAGCGACACTTTGATTTTTACCCATAGCCCCTATACTGTTATCAACCCTTTACCGATGAGCTTACCCATGCCAGCCACCTTTGAGCGCGACCGCTTAAAAAAATTCTTCAATAACCTGGAAGATAAGCCTTTAGACCCCACCGATGCCTTCTATTATCCTTTTTTAGCCGAAAGCGATGATGATCCGATTGCTGAATTGGCAGGGCGTATCAGCTTTAGCCAATCGCAAAGCGTCAATTTGTTCACCGGACAACGTGGCTGCGGTAAAAGCACCGAATTCCGGCGTTTACAAGCCATGCTGGTTGCTGATGATTGCGAGGTGTTTTTGCTGGATATGCGTGATTATATGAACCTGACCACGCCGGTAGAAATCAGCGATTTTTTAATCTCCATCATGGTGGCCTTAAGCGAAGCGGTGGAAAAACGTTATGGGAAAGCACCGCATAGCCGTGGTTATGTTGAACGCATTGTCGATGTGTTGAATGAAGACCTTAAGTTTGATGTAGTTAATATTGCCGGCATTAAAGCCTCATTAAAGGACGATCCTAGTTTTAAGCAGTTATTGCAACAAGGCCTAAAAGGCCATGTTGCGCGTATCGTTAAAGATGCCCATAGCTTTGCCCAAGAGGTTGTGCAACTGATCCGCGACCACTCCCATGATGATAAAAAAGTCGTGGTGCTGGTCGATTCGGTGGAACAACTGCGCGGCGTAGGGGCGGCAGGTTCCAGTGAAATGTATAAAAGCGTCGAAAACCTGTTTTCAGGCCATGCCGATAGCTTGCAAATCCCTATGCTGCATATAGTCTATACCATCCCGCCGTATCTGACCCCCTTAGCGCCCGGCTTAGGCAGGCAATTTGGGTTGTACCTTACCGTGCATCCATGTGCAGACTAGAGATAACCAAACCGATCCGGCAGGTCTGGCAATCCTGCACGAACTGGTTAAGCGGCGTTGTCCTGAGGCGTGGCAAGCTATTTTTAGCGAACAGCAGTTGGACGAATTAGGGAAAGCGTCGGGTGGCGATTTACGCGATTTTTTCCGCCTGATCCGTGATTGCTTGGTTAAAGCCAGCACCCGCAACGAATATGCCGTTTCCGATAAGGTGATAATGCAAACCCTTAACCATTCGCGCCGTGAAATGTTGCCGATAGCGGAAAAAGACAAGCTTTGGTTAGCCAAAATCCATGCGACTAAAGCCGCCGAACTGGAAAGTATCGAACGCTTGCCCGAATTGGCACGGTTTTTCGACACCAAATTAGTGCTGAATTACCGTAACGGCGATGATTGGTATGATGTGCATCCGCTATTGCGCGATGAAATAGGGGGCTGATAGTGGCCTTGACGCTGGCCGAAGAAGAGCAATGGCAGGAGTTCAGCCGCCATGTCGAATGGGCGGAGCAGTTTTGCCTGATTATCCTGTTTGTTGAAGATGCGGTGCTGGCAGGGCATTTCCAACAACGCTTGCAAAGCCAACTGCAAGGTCGGGTCTCTAGCCTGCATAGTTTTAAACCCACGCACCCTGACACCTTAGCCGCCGATATTTTTGCGGATTTACGGCGTTGCTTAGTGCCTCATACCATCGTGCCGTGCTGGTTAGAATTGCATCAACACCGCTCGCCTGAATGGCAACTGGCTCTGGATAATTTTTTTGCCCGTTTTAATGAAAACCGCGACCGCATCCGCCGTGACTACCCACGCCCGTTTATTATCTTGTTGCCTTTAGAGTATAAAAACCGCTTGCGGGAAATAGCCCCTGATTTGTGGTCGGTCAGAAACTATACCGATGAATTGCGGCTTAGCCAACAGCCTCCAGCTCAGCATAGTTACCATGAGTACGTCACGCCCAAATCCGGCGCAACACCGTTAATAGTGAGCGAACAAGCCTTAATGAAGCCGGAAATCCGTGAATGGCAGCGGGTACAGTCTCTGGAGATGGCGGATGATGAGCGGTTTTTGGTGACGCTAAAGGCGTTCGATGCGGCCTTTAGTTCTGGACAATGGGCGTTAGCTGAGAGCCTTGCCCAGCAATTGCTTGTACTTAGCCATAAAATAATGGCTGATGAAGGTGAAACGATCCCGGCTTTGCGTAAGTTAAGCCTCGCTTTAGAAAGATTGGGTAACATAGAAAAAACAGTAGGGCGTTATGATGAGGCTTATCAGGCTTATGGCAAGGGATTACAGATTGATCGTGAATTAATCATGGATGTAGATCCTTGTGCATTGCGGAATCTGACTATTTCGTTAAACAAAGTTGCGGATATTGATAATATTTTAGGCCGTTATGACGCATCTTATAAGGGCTATGCTGAAAGTTTACAGGTTTGCCGTGGATTAAGCGATAGTTTAGCCCATCCTCCAGAGGCATTGCGGGATTTAAGTGTCTCGTTAAACAAAGTGGCCGATATTGATAAGATTTTAGGCCGTTGTGATGCCGCCTATAAGGGCTATGCCGAAAGCTTGAAGATTCGTCGTGGGTTAAAGGATAGCTTAGGTGAAACCCCTGAAGTGTTGCGGGATTTAAGTGTTTCGTTAAACAGAGTGGCCGATATTGATAAGGTTTTAGGCCGTTATGATGCCGCCTATGAGGGTTATACCGAAAGCTTACAGATTCGCCGTGGGTTAAAGGATAGTTTAGGCGAGACCCCCGAAGCCTTGCGGGATTTAAGTGTCTCGTTAGACAGAGTGGCAGATATTGATGAGATTTTAGGCCGTTATGATGCCGCCTATGAGGGTTACACCGAAAGCTTGCAAATTCGCCGAGGGGTAAAGGATAGCTTAGGCGAAACCCCGGAAATGTTGCGGGATTTAAGCGTATCATTAGAAAAAATAGCTGATATTGATAATCTTTTAGGTCGTTACGAAGCTGCTTATGAGGGAATTACCGAAAGCTTGCTAATTATCAAAGTATTAAAAAATAGATTTGGGGAAACGCCTCAAATTCTCCAGGATTTAAGTTTTTCACTTGAAAAACTGGCGGATTGTCTGCGTGGTTTAGAACGCTACGATCAGGCATTGGCAACCTAT
>JACXTQ010000084.1 GCA_016919605.1 Methylovulum sp. | reverse complement strand
GGGCGCTTATTAGGCCAATATGCCCTAGCCTATTCGCTGGTGATTTATATCTGCGTGAAACTACACAGACGCTTACGGCGTTTTCCGCTACTGCAACAAGTGCTGTTCATTTTTTGCTGCCTACTGTTATCGCAACTATTGCTGTTTTTAATTAAAAACCTCCAGCATCCGGCGCAACTGCACGGCGATTTCTGGTGGCCGGTACTGACCGGAACGTTGTGCTGGCCGATTGTCAATAACGTCCTGCGCTTTGTGCGTTTGTCCAAACCCGTCAACTGACACCGCCATGTTGCCCATGTATTCGGTGAGTGACCACACGGCGGAGAGCCGCCTGTTTTTACGGCGTATTGTCGCCGCCTTTGCCCTGATTATCCTACTTAGCGCCGCGTTGGTGATACGGCTGGTGTACCTGCAAATCGTCGGCCATGATCTGTATGCATCCAAAGCCAAAGAAAACAGCGTCAAAATCGTGCCGCTGGTACCGACCCGTGGCATCATTTATGACCGCAACGGTAAAATCCTCGCCGACAACACCCCCTCTTACAGCTTGGATGTGATCCCTGAACAAATCAGCGACATGGCCGACACCTTACGGCGACTGCAACAGTTGTTGGATATTCCTGATGAAAAAATCGACTTGTTTGAAAAACAGCGCAAGCGGCAAAAACGCTTTACCAGCATCCCGTTACTGCTGAACTTAAATGATGACGAGCTGGCGAAATTTGCCGTGGTCAGGCCGTATTTCCCTGGTGTTGATATCCACACCCACTTGGTTCGGCATTATCCTTACGGAGATTTGGCGGCGCATGTGGTCGGCTATGTCGGGCGCATTAACGAAGAAGAAATGAAAGAGCTGCCGATGGCCGAATATCGCGGTTCTACGCATATCGGCAAGCTGGGCATAGAAAGCAGTTACGAAAAAGAACTGCATGGCAAAACTGGCTATGCGGAAATCGAAACCAATGTCCAAGCCCGCTCCCTCAACACCTTAAGCGAAAACAACCCAGAACCTGGAGCCAACCTCTATCTGACCTTGGATATTGAATTGCAAAGGACTGCGTTTGATGCCCTTTCGGGTTATAACGGTGCCGTGGTGGCGATAGACATCAAAACCGGTGGGGTGCTGGCGTTTGCCAGCCGTCCTGGCTTTGACCCGAACCCGTTTGTGGTCGGCATCAGCGGCGAAGCCTATAAGGCCTTAAGCGAATCCGATGACCAACCCTTGTACAACCGCGCCTTGCGCGGCCTGTATCCGCCTGGCTCCACCATCAAGCCTTTTGTGGCCTTGGCAGGTTTGGAAACCGGCGCTATCAGCGCCCAACAAAAACTGTTTTGTCCAGGGTATTACCAAATTCCTGGCAGCAGCCACAAATACCGTGATTGGCGCAAAGGCGGGCACGGCCCGGTGAACATGAGCCAAGCCATCACCCAATCCTGCGACGTGTACTTTTATCGGCTAGCCAGTATGTTAGGCATAGACCGGATGCACGATTTCCTGTATCAATTCGGCTTTGGCGAAAAAACTGGGATAGACTTAAGCGGCGAAAAAGCGGGTCTATTGCCATCCAAACAATGGAAACAAGACCATAGGAACCGTGAATGGGCCTTAGGCGAAACCCTGATTACCGGTATCGGCCAAGGCTTCCTGCAAGTCACCCCGCTGCAATTGGCAAGGGCGACCGCGACCTTAGCCAATCGGGGCAACGTCGTCATGCCGTTTTTGGTCGATAAAATGGTCTCGCCCAGCGGTACCAGCACCCCGACCCGCTTACCACCCCAAGCCCTTGCCCTTAAATCCGCCAATATCAACAGCGTCATTGAAGGCATGGTCAATGTCGTGCACAGCGAGAGGGGGACGGCCAAAAGCATAGGCAGGAACAGCCCCTACCAAATCGCCGGCAAAACCGGCACGGCGCAAGTGTTCAACATCAAACAAAACGCCAAATATAACGAAAACAGCATCGACTTTAAATTGCGTGACCATGCTTTGTTCATCGCCTTTGCCCCCGTGGACAATCCACAAATCTCCATTGCCGTCATTGCCGAAAACGGCGGGCATGGCGGTTCCGTCGCCGCACCCATTGCCGCCCAAGTGATTAAACAGTATCTAAAAAACAAACCCCTTATCAACCCCGCCGACAACGAGACTAACACCCCTTAACCGCTCCAGAATCTTTTAAGGTGGCTTAAATCCTAAAAAAGCACAGCCATTGCCCACTTGCTGTTGCCCTATGCCCACTACGTTCGGGGCAAACCACCGCCAACCGTGTGATATGCCATATAACCTGCGGGATATGCCTTATACCTAACATGATAAATGGCGAAAAAAGCCTGTGTTATCAGCCTTTTCATGGCACAAATAAACAGTTTTATACAAATTTCATGCCAAAAACAGCGGCATTTTGCCGCGTGACAACATGCCGCATTTGCAAGTGCTTTTGCAGGCCTTAAACTCTGCCTAACTGTTGTAACTCGACAGTTAAACCCCTTCCTCTCGATAATGCGGACAGGTACTTTGTCCGCATTTTTTTTCTAACCGAGGTACCCGCAATGAATCGTAGCTATCTGGCAAAACTCGCAACTAAACCTCTCGATGTGCAAGAATTGAGCAAAAAAACCGCCATCCATGAAGCAGGCCATGCGGCGGCGATTTATTTTGGCAACAAACAACAACGCCTGCCTCCGATCTGTTTTCAAATTGCCATTACTGGCTTCGGCCAACCTGGCCAATACACGCCCAAGGCAACACAATGGCTTGCCAGAGTCGATGGTGGCCGCCTAATCCATACCCTGCCCTCCTCCGTTGCCGAAGCGACCCGCGAGTTTTCGGACACACAAGCCCAAGCCTACCTTAAAGCCTTTGATGCCGATATGGTCAATTTGCTGGTAGGCCCCTTAGCGGAGGCCAATTACATCGCTTTGCGCGATGATGAGATCATCAATTCGCGCTTAATCACCATCAATGCCTTACATCGCTATGGCGGTGCGGCGGACTTGCAACTGCTCGAAGATTATCTGGCTTGCTTAGGGCTTGATGCGGAAGCTTATAAGCAAAAGCTCGGCGAGCTGTTCACCGCTGCCTTCAATTTTATCAATCACCGTAACCATTGGCGGGCGATTATCGGCTTGGCCAATCATATTTTGGCAAAGCCTCGGCACATTATCGATTGCGAAACCATTATGGCCGTGCTGAACGCACACGGCGGGCTACGCCAAAAAGCCGCGTGACCCGTTGATGCCCGCATTAAAGGGGAGTCTTAATTCGCGAAACATTTCCGCGACGTTGCAACATGACTCCCTAGCTTAAGCATTTTTGCACCCCACATTTTAGCGGACGGATAAGACATTAGCCGCCCATTTCCGTGAATCCCCGTGAACTCCCCGCCCAATCAAGGCTACTCTGACGTTGATAGCGAACCGCCTCATTTAACAAAAAAGACCAAAACAACTTGCAGTTTTGCCTGTCTATCTTAGGATTGCCCCCCAATCATTGGCCTGTAATAGAATGGCTTAGCATTTCGATAAAGTCGGCTAATAGAATGGCTTGCCCACCTTTGCCTTGATTTTTTAGCGTTGTTTCAAAAGCAAAGTTGTTCAATTTATTTGAATATATAGATACAATAAAGTTACAACGATTTGCGCATAAATCTGATAAAATATGGGGTTATAACCTTATTATAATTGTCCAACTGTGCTTTTTCCCCTACCTATAAAACATTAACCGTCTGTTAGATATTGAAAATTGGGCATAATTTTTCTGGACAACTATATTTTCAGCAACTTAGTCAGTGCGGCATGGAAAAGAAAATGTCTGTTGATAAATTAACCATAAAATTAATAGGGTTTAATGCTTCTGAAATTGATTTCTTCGTGGCGATTCTGGCATTGGCAGAATCGCGGTTGCAACAAACATGGCAAATAACCACGGCAGAAGATGCTGATTTTTTTCTTTTGGCCAGCGAACAGCTAAAGGAATCCTTAGCTGCCGATATTTCAACGGCACGTTGTTTGTTTTATACCGATGACCCGGCCATCGACAACCTGATATTGTTAGGCTCCCATAAAGTCCCTCGTATTAACTCGTTAATAAACGCGTTAAACCATAG
>JACXTQ010000083.1 GCA_016919605.1 Methylovulum sp. | reverse complement strand
TCAGGCGCATTGAATTTAATGCGCTTACTGATACAGTCCACCAGCTCATCGGTACGCAGCGGCAAGCGTTCGGTCTTAAAACGGTTTGGCACACCTTCACGCAACGTAAAGCGGCTATTGCCAGGCAAGGCCGGACGGTAGGGCATTGTTACCCCTAAGTCTTTTATTTGTGGCGTTTGCGGCGTTTGTGGCAACAAAAAATCATCCCAAAGCGAAAATTGCCCGCCTTGGCAATCCTCCTTATCCGTATCTACTAGCGTGTCGGTTGGCGTGTCGGTTGTTGCTGGCGTTCGCCACGGTGGCGGGGTAAAGCCTTGCGGCAATAACGACACTTGCCCGTTGGCGGAGACTTGCACCTGTGTTTGCCCCCCTATTGTCACCACCAGTGTATAAGGGGTAATTTGTGCCATTTGCGTAGTGATGGCATTGATTTTCTCACCCGCATTAATCAAGCCGCTTTGGCTTTCCGAGTCGGCCAAAAACACATAGCCAAAGCGCAACACATCCGGCACGGTTTTTGTGATAGCCAGGGCGCGTAAACGCGGATGCACCCGCAAAATCCGGCCAACGACCTGAATCCCAAAATCGGTGCTTTTCGCACCGCGCAACGACACCAATGTAAAAGCACGGGGGGCATCAAACCCCAAGGCTACGGCGACCTTAAAAATTAATACTTCCTTGGTTTCATCCCGTGCCACCGCCAACAAATCATCATTAGGCTCATCGGCGGTATACCAAGCAATCGCCTCCTCAGGCACACCCATAGCCAGCAAATGCCCTTTGGCTTCGGTGATTGCCGACTCACCCGCTTTGCCCGTATTACCGACTTGCACCAACATGAGCGGCGTTAACCGAATATGGGCCTCAAGCAACCGCGCCTTAATTTTTTGATGGGTACGCCAGCCGTCTTCCAGCGCGGTTATTTGCAAATCAACCAGCTCTTTTTGATCGTCCGCCACCAGATAAGCCACTGACTTAACCGCCTCTTTAATCAGCCCCGCATCCACGGCATGTTGCCGCGACACTTGAATCCGATGCACAACCGCCAGCCCCGCCGCTTTTTTAAACTTATCCACATCGGCATCATCCGGCGTAGCGGTAATCAGCAAAGTAAAATCAGGGCGCATAATGTCGCGATAAAAGCTCACCGCTTCGGTGGCTTTGGTAAAGCTATGATGAGCCTCGTCCACCACCACGCCAATCCGCAACCCCGCCTCGCGCAACTCAGGAATAAAATCATCCAAGGCCAACGACAAATCGCCGCTGCTCCGTAGCTTGCGGGTTTGGGCGTTACGCGCGGCAACCGATGCCCACGTGGTGACAAACACATCACCGCTACTGGCGGTATAGGCTTTGCGTTCACAGCTTAAATCACGGATGTTCAGGCCGTTAAAATCCCGCTTTAATGCGCTTTTTGCCTGTTCCACCAAATTGGCGAACGGCGTGAACCAAAACCAAATAATCTTGGCATTGTGACGGTGGTCAGGGCGGGAAAAATCTTCGGCAATCTTACCCGCCATTAAGGTTTTACCCGCACCTGTCGGGGCCTCTAACAACACACAGCCGTTAAAGGCGCTGATGGCGCGTTGGTCTTCGCCGGTGGCAACCTGTTGCAGTTGGCTTTCTGCATAACGGAAAATTTCCAACGCGTTATCAACCGCATCATCCTGATAACCTATTCGGGCATTATGGCTCATCGTTGGCCTCCGTTACCGAAACGGTCTACCAAAAACTGCGGAATCGGCAAAAAGCTCAAGCGTCCGTCCTCAAAATGTTGCCTTAACAAACCCGGTTGCCAAGTATAAATAATCGCCGTTGGTGCATCAGCCATGACAGTGTTTAACGCCGCCAAAACCGCCTCATTAAGTTTAGGCAAATACAGCAAGGCGCTGTTTGCCAAGTCGAGGTGTTGGATTAGCGCATCGGCAAGATAGGGCGACAAGGTTTCGGTATGGATCAGGCACAACGCCGTCCAGATGGCTTCATGGCGGATGCTGTTGAACACCATTTCGACTGGATGGCGGTGGCTACGCAAATAAGCAAAGCCGCCGCCCAATCCGGCCACGGCTTCGCCCTTTTTATTGGTATAGCCTTGCATCACCCGCCGCACCCGCTCCGCGCATACCTCACGGCACAGGTTTTTGTCTGGTTCGCCGTCAGTGGCTTCGGTGCTGGACACCAGAATAAAGCGGCGGTTGCCGCCATCTTCGGCATTGAGTTTCTGCACAGCATGGGCAGTTGTGCCGCTACCTGCGAAGAAATCTAATACCAGTGCAGAAGGATCACCGATTATTTGCAAAATACGTTGAATTAGTTCGATAGGTTTAGGCGTATTAAATAAGTCGGATGTATCAAAAATATCTCTGAGCATCGCCTTTGCTTGTCGCATTGTTGGTAAATCTGACCATATTGTCGGATATGGACGAGTAGGCGTTTCTGGTGCAAATTCCCTCGTATAAGGCTCCCATATATCCCTACCCATTTTTTTACGTTCTTTCCAGATTAAGGTTTTTGCGGCTCGATGTTTTTCAATGCCATCTTTACCCATTGCCCAACGCGCCTCTTCACCATTGTCATGTATAGGAAAAACCTCATTACCATCTGGATCAATTATGGGGAAAAACATAGTAGGCCTGTCACGGCGCAAGCTATTTTTGCCATTTTTTTTCAGCAAGCGGTCACGATAACGTCTATTGTTTTCGTCTATGCGTCCATAAGCATCAACAATATCAGGTGCAGACATTTGTGAAAAATTAACTGAATCTTTATTAAAGGCATAGCAAATAATAAATTCGTGATCTGGAGTCAAAGCACCTTTATTATCATTCGGACTATCCACTTTTCGCCAAATGAAGCAACCAATAAAATTTTGCAAACTAAACACTTGTTGCATTAACAACCCAAGATGAAAACCTTCGTTATCATCAATCGAAACAAAAATCACCCCATCCTCAGCCAACAAATCCCGCGCCAATTGCAAACGCCGATACATAAACTCTAACCACTTGGAATGCCGATAAGCGTCTTCCTTATCAACAAAATGGTCGTTGTAAATAAAATCACGGTTGCCGGTGTTGTAAGGCGGGTCGATGTAGATGCACTTGATCTTACCCGCGTGGGTCATGCGCAAGTAACGCAAGGCATCAAAGTTATCGCCCTCAATAATCAGGTTGCGGTACGGGCCTTCACCGCAAGACAGCACGGGGTCAAAATCCAGCGCGACAAAATCATCATTCACCGCTTTTTCATGTTCAATCTCTTTGCGTTCCCAGACCAAGCCAAAACGGGGGCGGCGGTCGCGCAAACGTAATTCACGAAGCAATTCTTCGCGGCTGTAATCATCGTAGTTGTCAGCCATGTCTGTTCTTTATTTATACTTTGGTTGTTTGATTTGTCTTTAATCTTTGGATAAAACGGCATAAGAATACCATCCTATGGCTGAATTTTCGCAATTGGATAAAGTTATCGTAGGGCGGAGCGCAAGTGTAATGCGCCGGATGCTTACCATAGTTCCCATGCTCCGGCGTACCCACGGGGGCATAAATCACTGCCATTAAGTTAAGAAATAATTAATAAAAATCAAAAACCTATCGTTACCACGCTCCGGCGTGGGAATGCAGCCAGGG
>JACXTQ010000082.1 GCA_016919605.1 Methylovulum sp. | reverse complement strand
TATTTTAAGTATTTTCAATGTTTTAGTGTTTTTTTGATAACTATAGGCTTCAGTGGTTAGGCTGTTGTTTCTAGCAATAGCCTATCTGCCGGACATAAAAAAAGCAGCTTAACGCTGCTTTTTTTATGTCCGGCGAAGATGTGGGTCAGGAAAAAAATTTGCCAACGTTCAATGCGGTTTTATAAATCCCCCAGGATAAGGGAATGATTACAATAGCCCAAGCCAGCAGGGTGATGAGGCCTCTCACTAGGGAAGGCTTATTCGGTGCTGTTGCTGCGTTGATAAATGCCTTGGTTTCTTGGGATGGTGTTTGTTCCGCTTGCAATTCGTCTTCGCCCATAAACCACTTGTCCGCTACTGGTCGGATCAGCAAGTTGCAGAGCAAGCCAAGCATTAACATGGCTGCCAAAATCATCATGGTTTGGTTGTAAATTTGTTCACGGGGCAGACCTAAGCCTAGCTGGTATTCGCGCATATAATTGACGATCACTGGACCGACAATCCCGGCGGTCGCCCAAGCGGTCAGCAAACGGCCATGAATCGCCCCGACATTTAAGGTGCCGAACAGATCGGCAAGGTAGGCGGGTATAGTAGCGAAGCCGCCGCCATACATGCTTAAAATAAGGCAAAATGCTCCGACAAACAGCAGTTTGTTGCCTGATTGGGCGCTTTCGGGGATACTGAGGTAAAGCAAGCCGCCCAGGACAAAAAAGACGATAAAAGTGAGTTTGCGCCCAAGCTTGTCAGATAGGCTCGCCCAAAAAAAGCGGCCGCCAATATTAAATAGGCTTAGTAAGGCGGTAAATCCGGCGGCGATGCTAGCAATGGCGGCGAGCTGGGTCTTATCAAGTTCGCCGTAGGTTTTGTCAATGCCCAGCAATTGGCCGCCGAACACTTCTTGTAGCATCGGTGACGACATGCCGATGATACCGATACCGGCACTGACATTCATGCACAGCACCCCCCATAGCAACCAAAATTGCTTAATTTTAAAGATGTTTTTGACATGGACATGGCGCGTGGTGATCATTTTGTTTCGGCCTTGGGCGATTGGTGGTGTCCAACCTACTGGTTGCCAGTTTTCGGGCGGGATACGGTAACTGAGGGCGCCGGTCATCATGAATACAAAATAAATCGCCGCCATCACTACAAACGTGGCCATGACCCCCACATCGTTGGCGTTGGCAAACTGTTTCATCAATTCCGTCGCTAATGGTGAGCCTATCATTGCGCCGCCACCAAACCCCATGATAGCCATGCCGGTCGCCATGCCGCGCCGGTCGGGAAACCATTTGATAAGGGTGGAAACGGGCGAGATATAGCCTAGCCCCAAGCCCATGCCGCCAATAACTCCTGAGCCTAGCAACATCAGCCAAAATTGGTGCAGATAAATGCCCAGTGCCGACAGCAGCATCCCGCCGCACCAACAACAAGCACTGACGACACCTGCCTTACGCGGGCCGACACGTTCAAGCCAACCGCCCCAAACCGCTGCCGATGAGCCTAGAAAGACAAAAAATAAGGTGTACATCCAACCCAGCGTGGAGATTTTCCAGTCACAAGTGGTGACAAACAGCTCTTGCCAAAAACCGACATCGGTTGGGCAGGCTAGGCTTTCTTTAATGCCGATAGCCTTTGATAGCGGCAACCAGAAAACCGAGAAACCATAGGCCATGCCTATACAGAGATGGATGGCCAAGGCTGCGGGTGGCACTAGCCAGCGGTTAAAGCTCCTGTCGGCGATAGTGCGTTTTTTGTCCAAAAAAGGATAAGGCTTATCAGTCATAGTTTAGGTGTTTTGTTAAATGGAAATGGGCGACGATAGTTTATGGCAATCAGGCGATTATTGGAAAAAGCGGCGGGCGTTTTTAGCTTAGGAACAGAATGGGTGCTGGATGTTTGTTGATATAGGGCTTCGCATTATAATGGGCTAAGCTATGGCGGCTTTTGAGCGATGTGGAGGGTGTGGTGTCTGGCGTGCAAAAATGCCGGACAAAAAAAAGCGCATTAAACCGACGACAGGAGTAATGCGCAGTGCTTAACAAAGCAAATTTATCACGAGGAGGAGGTAAAACACGCCGATGAATGCGTATAATTTATTAAGCATTTATAATGCCAATTATTTTAATTTATATTTACTTTTATAACTAATTGATAATTAAAATATTGTTTTTAAATGTACCATAAGGGCAAATAATTGTGGTTTTTTGTGATTGCACCGAAGATAGGCGATTGATTAAACAATCGCCCATTATTGGGTGGAAAGCTACAAAAATGGTGGACAATCGTTGTTATGCCCATTAATGCGCCTTATTGGTGCAAAATGCTGGCATTAAAATGACTGCAATTGGTTTGTTGGGTGAAGGGGAGATGGCAAAACAACAGTTTTTGTCTGTTATCGCCTTCATCTATAGAAAATAACGGTTTGGTAGGGTTTATAAATTATGGCTATATCAGTATTCTGGTATAGCGTTTGCTTAAAGATTGACGTATAAAGTGACCGCACTGCTGTGGATTTACCAACAACACCGTTATCGGCTTCTTTAAAGGGTGTTCTCAAGTGCAAAGCCGTGCAGGGTTAGGCGGCAGGCCTTAATAACCCCTACTTTTTGATTACCACCCCAATACAGGCAATAGGAAGAATCATCATGACAATTCGAGTGGCCATCAGTCACAAAACCAAATACTGCTTTGATCGGGCCGTATCTTTGTCGCCGCATGTGTTTCGCTTGCGTCCTGCGGTACATAGCCGGACACCGATTATAGGTTATAGCCTGAATATCGAGCCTAAAGAGCATTTTATCAATTGGCAACAAGACCCGTTCGGCAATATTTTGGCACGGGTGGTGTTTCCTGACAAATGCCGATATCTCAGTGTTGAGGTGGAAGTCGTTGCTGATATGACGGTTATTAACCCTTTTGATTTTTTCGTTGAGGAGTATGCGGAAAAATTTCCGTTTAAGTATGAGGAGCAGTTGCTTAAAGAACTGCAACCGTATCTTGAAATCACTGAAGACGGCCCATTGTTGAACCAGTGGCTGGAAGATTTTGATTTGACACCGCGTAACATCAACGATTTTTTGGTTGATGTCAATCGTAAGCTGTACGGTGACCTCAGTTATAATATCCGTATGGAGGTAGGTATCCAAACCTGCGAGGAGTCGTTGACCAAACGCAGTGGTTCTTGCCGTGATTCGGCGTGGTTGTTGGTGCAAATATTACGGCATTTGGGTTTGGCGGCACGGTTTGTCTCCGGCTATCTGATTCAACTGACCGCCGACATTAAATCTTTGGATGGCCCGTCCGGCCCTGAAGAGGATTTCACCGACTTGCATGCCTGGACGGAAGTTTATGTGCCAGGGGCAGGCTGGATAGGCCTTGATCCAACGTCCGGCCTGTTGGCGGGTGAGGGGCATATTCCACTAGCCTGTACCCCCCATCCGGCCAGTGCTGCGCCCGTAACAGGTGCGACTGATAAGTGCGAAGTGGAATTTGAGTTTAGCAACTCGGTGGATCGCCTTTACGAAGACCCGCGTGTCACCAAGCCTTATACCGATGAGCAATGGTTTTATATTGACGCGCTAGGCGAACAAGTTGACCGGCAATTTCTTGATGACGATGTCAAGTTGACTATGGGTGGCGAGCCGACCTTTGTATCGGTAGATGATATGGAGGGCGGCGAATGGAACACGCTCGCTGATGGTGCGCATAAGCGAGAACGCGCACAAGAATTGACCAAGCGGTTGCGCGATGTTTTCGCTAAAGGCGCGTTGTTGCATTATGGGCAGGGCAAATGGTATCCGGGCGAACCGATACCGCGTTGGCAATACGGGATTTTCTGGCGTAAGGATGGTGTGCCCTTTTGGCGCAATCCTGATTTGCTTGCCGATATCAATAAAGATTATAAACACACCGCCAAACATGCCGAGCAGTTTGCCCTGCAAGTCAGTCGGCATTTAGGTGTAAAATCCGGTTATATTAGTGCGGCGTTTGAAGACAATTTTTATTATTTGTGGCAAGAAGGTAATTTGCCACAAAATGTCAACCCGCTCAAATATGATTTAAAAGACTCGATTGAGCGTAAAACCATCACCAAGGTCTTGGATGCGGATTTGGGGATACCGGTAGGTTTTGCTTTGCCGCTAAAATGGAATTGGTATGCACAAACTTGGCAAAGTGGGCCGTGGGATTTTCGGCGCGGCAATATGTTCCTGATTCCGGGCAATTCGCCTATGGGTATGCGGATGCCGCTTAATAGTCTACCTTGGGTCGCCCCTGATAAGCGCGACCATCATGAGCCGCAAAGCCTGTTTGGTGATTTGCCAGAGCTGGGTGATTACTATGGCGAGGTGGCGCGGCGTTATAGCTGTTTTGAAGAAAAACCTAAAGAGCACCCTGAAATTGTCGATCAAGAAGTCGGTGACGTACCTACCGTGCATGTCGAAGTGCCGCACACGGCTCTTTGCATAGAGCCGCGCGATGGCCATCTGTATATTTTCATGCCGCCGTTATCGTTGCTGGAACACTATTTGGATTTGATTGCCGCGATTGAGGCGACCGCCGAGAAATTAGGTTTACCAGTGGTGCTCGAAGGTTATGAGCCACCGCGTGACTACCGTATTGAACGGCTGATGGTCACGCCTGACCCAGGGGTTATTGAAGTCAATATCCATCCGTCAAAAAGCTGGCGAGAATTGGTTGATAAGACTACGATCTTATATGAACAAGCGTTCCAAGTGCGTTTGGGTACGGAAAAATTTATGTTGGATGGCCGACATACCGGAACCGGTGGTGGCAACCATATCACTATGGGGGCGGAAACGCCGACCGATAGCCCCTTATTGCGTCGCCCCGATTTGTTGCGCAGTTTAGTGACCTATTGGCAACACCATCCTGGCTTATCGTATTTGTTTTCCGGCATGTTTATCGGCCCTACCAGCCAAGCCCCGCGTGTCGATGAGGGCAGGGATGAGAAGCTGTATGAATTGGAAATTGCATTCCAACAAATGCCTGAAGGTGAAGTTCCGGCGCCGTGGTTGGTGGACAGGTTGCTGAGGCATTTATTGACGGACATCACCGGCAATACCCATCGTTCGGAATTTTGTATTGATAAGCTGTATTCGCCCGACAGTTCAACCGGACGTTTGGGCATTTTGGAATTGCGGGCTTTTGAAATGCCGCCCCATGCCCGGATGTCGCTGGTGCAGATGGTGTTGTTGCGCTCGTTGATCGCTTGGTTTTGGCGTAATCCGTATAAACATGAGCTGGTACGTTGGGGAACGGAATTACATGACCGTTTCATGTTGCCACATTATGTGCGCGAAGATTTAAGGCATGTGGTCAAGGATTTGCAACGGGCGGGTTACGGGTTTGAGTTAGAGTGGCTAGATCCGTTTTTTGAATTCCGCTTTCCCCGTTATGGCACGGCTAAAGTCGATGATATGGAACTGGAATTGCGTTTTGCCATCGAGCCTTGGCATGTACTGGGCGAAGAAGTCAGCAGTACCGGCACTGCCCGTTATGTCGATTCTTCGGTTGAGCGCTTGCAGGTGAAAGTGACGGGCTTTACCCAAGGGCGTTATGTACTCGCCTGTAACGGACGGCGTTTGCCGATGCGCAGCACCGGACGTAAGGGCGAATATACCGCCGGTGTCCGTTACCGGGCTTGGCAACCGCCATCAGCTTTACATCCGACCATTGCCCCGCATGTCCCTTTAGTGTTTGATGTTATCGATACTTGGAATGGCCACGCCATAGGCGGCTGCACTTACCATGTTGCGCATCCGGGTGGACGTAGCTATGATTCGTTTCCGGTCAACAGTTTTGAGGCGGAAGCACGGCGTATCACCCGTTTTTGGGATTATGGGCATACGCCTGGGGTAGTCATCCGTCCGCCGTTGTCAGGTTCCCATGAGGAAGCGTCGGAAAAACTGTTCAACAATAATTTTAGTATCAGCGACGCACCACCTAGGCCAATGGCTCCGCCTCCAGAGGAGCTAAATCCAGAATATCCATTTACCTTGGATTTACGTTTGCGCGGACGGTAAAAACGTTATAAAACACGCTAAGAAGATGGCTGGCGCAGGGCTGAACATTTGTTTGCCTTTGCGCCAGCCTAACCATAAACCAACCCAAAGGCCTGATGAGTGCATAGTAGCCCCATTGAACTCGCCAACGATATCGGTGTACAGTTTTACGAAACACGGTTAGGTGTTTATGATGAAATGGTGGCCACTGAGCATAAAGTCTTGCCTTATTGGCAGGATTTTATTAATGCCCTAGAAACGATGGGGAGTGAGGAGATCGAGCGCCGTCGCCGTGAAGCCCAGCGTTTGTTAAGGGAAAATGGTGTCACTTATAATGTTTATGGCGATACCCAAAAACTGACTCGTCCATGGCGACTAGACCCCATCCCGTTATTGATCAGTAACGAAGAATGGGCAGTTATTGATGCAGGCCTCAAACAGCGGGCGATGTTGCTGGATTTTATCCTTAAAGATATTTACGGCGAACAGGCCTTGCTAAAAAAAGGCCTGTTGCCTGCCGAGCTAATTTTCGCCCATCAGGGCTTTTTGCATCCTTGTCGTGGCACTTTACAAAACCAGCCTATCGACTTGACACTGTATTCGGCCAATTTAGTGCGTGGTGACAAGGGACGGTTTTGGGTGCTGGATGATCGGACCCAAGCCCCTTCAGGCTCCGGTTACGCTTTGGAAAACCGCACGGTGATGACGCGGGTGTTGCCGGATATTCTGCGTGACATCCAAGTTCATCGTTTATCTTCTTTTTTTAAAGGCTTAGGAAAGGGTCTGGCCAATATTGCCCTGCACAATAAGGATAATCCACGGGTGGTGGTGTTGACCCCAGGGCCGTTTAACGAAACTTATTTTGAACATGCCTACTTAGCGTCTTATTTGGGCTATACGTTGGTGCAGGGTGATGATTTGACCGTGCGTGATGGGCATGTCTGGCTAAAATCATTGGAAGGTTTACAGCATGTCGATGTGATTTTACGTCGCGTTGACGATTCTTTTTGTGACCCTTTAGAATTGCGGATTGATTCGCGTTTAGGCGTGACCGGCTTATTAGAAGCGGTACGGCGCGGCAACGTGGCGATTGCCAATCCCTTGGGCAGTAGCGTCTTGGAAAACCCTGGCTTGTTGGCTTTTTTGCCGAAATTGGCGCGGTATTTCTTATCTGAAGAGCTGATTTTGCCATCGGTGGCGACTTGGTGGTGCGGACAGCCCCGTGAGCGTGATTTTGTCCTACAAAATCTTGACAAGCTGGATATCAAACAAATCAACCGGCGGCAAGACAATGGTTTTTTGGCAGGCAATAGCTTAAGTGCCGCGCAGAAAGAGGCGTTAAAAGCGGCGATTATAGCCAAACCGCATTTGTATGTGGGTCAGGAGCAAGTTAGCCCCGCCACCGTTCCGGCCTTTATTAGCCACCGTATCCAGCCGCGTACGGCAGTGTTGCGCAGTTTTGTGGTCGCTAATGGCGATGGTTATTTGGTCATGCCCGGTGGCTTGACCCGTGTCGCCCAGGACAAAGATGATGTCGCCGTTTCTAACCAAGCCGGTGGTATCAGCAAAGACACTTGGGTGCTGGCTTCTGAAGCGACCAACCCTGGCCCGCCCAAGCCACAGCTGCTACGCACACCGCCTAACCGTGTGCCAGTGCTGGATGCCATCACTGAACCGCTGACCAGCCGTGCTGCCGACCATCTGTTTTGGGTAGGGCGCTATTTGGAGCGCACCGAAGCCGTGGCGCGGTTGTTGCGCACGGTATTGCTGAAATATCAGGATATGCTGGAGTTTAAAGATACGGTCGATAGCACGGCCTTGGCCGCCTTACTGCATAGCTTGACGCATGTGACCATGACTTATCCTGGGTTTGTCAGCAGCCACCCCGATTGTCTGGAGCAACCGCAAAATGAATTGTTGTCGCTGGCCAAAGACAGCCATCGGGCGGGCTCGTTGGCGGCCAATATCCACGCTTTTGTACAGTCGGCCTATAATATTCGGGACTTGTGGTCCCAAGATACTTGGCGTAGTGTCGATAATATCCAGTACCGTTGGAATTTACGGGTGGTCAACGGTGAGATTGTCATCGAGCAATTGCAAAGTTATTTAGATGACCTAATCACCGGTGTCGTGGCTTTTTCCGGTTTGACCAGCGAAACCATGACCCGTGAGTCAGGATGGTTGATGCTGGGTAGCGGTCGCCGTTTGGAACGCGCCTTAGCTTTGATCTCCCTGTTACGGGCGACATTGGTGCAACGCTATGATGCTGCCGTCCAAAATCAAGTGCTGGAAGCCGTGCTGTTTTCTACGGACAGCCTAATTATTTACCAACGCCGTTATCGTTCTTTTATTGAATTATCCGCCGTGCTGGAATTGCTGTTATTGGATGAGAGCCATCCGCGCTCAGTCACCTATCAATTGCGCTTGTTGGCCGAGCATATCAGCGCTTTGCCTAGGGAACGTGGTCAGCGCAAACTTAGCGAAGAAGAACGTCTGATCATCAAGGCTTATACTGACTTGCGTTTGGGTAATGTTGTTGATTTGCTCAAAGTTGACGATGATGAAGGGATTTATCCGCATTTGGAGCGTTTGCTTGCCGATACCACCAAGCTTTTGTGGGGGGTTGCCGATACCATTGCACGGGCGTATTTCAGCCATTCCCAGACATCTCAGTTAATGACCGCGAACACCATCCCTGAGGACGAGCTGTGAAATACCGCATTACCCATACCACTACCTATAATTACAGCCAAGCGGTTGGTTTATGCCAAAATCAAGCCCGTTTACAGCCGCGCAATTTTTGGCGGCAATACTGCGGGCATAGCCATTTCGAGATTGAGCCCACCCCTAAGGATTATCGGGAATTACTCGATTATTTTGGTAACCGTCTGGCTTATTTTGCTATCCAACAGCCCCATAAGCAATTGGTAGTGACAGCTATTAGCGAAGTCAGTCTGTTTCCTGGGCGGCAACGCCATGAACTGTTGCCGCAATCGACTTGGCAACAGGTGCGTGATTATTTTCAAGAATCGTCCGGCCAAGAGTTGAGTAAGCAACAGACGCAGGCCTTACTGGAAGCCAGGCAATACATATTGGATTCGCCGATGGTTACTGCCACGCCGGATTTGGCGGATTACGCCCGCCCTTCTTTTCAGGCTGATCGCCCGTTGTTGGAAGTCGTGACCGACTTGATGCAGCGTATTTACAGCGATTTTACCTATGATCCGGCTTCTACGACCATCGCCACCCCTCTGTTAGAAGTGCTGGCACAACGCCGTGGGGTTTGTCAGGATTTTGCGCATCTAGCGATAGGATGCCTGCGTAGCTTCGGGATTCCCGCCCGTTATGTCAGCGGTTATCTGGAAACCGTACCGGCACTGGGCAAGCCGCGTTTGGTCGGCGTGGACGCATCCCATGCTTGGTTTGCCGTGTATATCCCTGATATTGGTTGGTTGGATTTTGACCCCACCAACAACAAAATGCCGCATGACCAGCATATCACCTTGGCTTGGGGGCGGGATTATGCCGATGTCACCCCGCTAAAAGGCATTGCCTTTGGTGGCGGGCAGCATTCCTTGTCGGTATCGGTAGATGTGTTACGTTTGCACAGCGCAGTATCATAAGCAGAAGATGAATGGCTTTTCGCTAGACCTTGCCGTTATGGCATTTTTAAACGGTTTTTAAACTTAATTGGAGGATTTATGACTACGATACACTTGATTGGTGGGGAAAAAGGCGGGGTTGGCAAGTCTGTGATTGCCAGAGTGTTGGCTCAATACATGATTGACAGCAATATCCCTTTCATTGGCTTTGATACTGACCGCTCCCACGGGGCATTACTGCGTTTTTATGCCGATTACGCGTCGCCGACCGTTATTGACGATTACCAAAGCTTGGATGTGGTTATGGAAACCGCCGTTGACAAACCGGAGCAGCGGATTCTGGTTGACTTGGCCGCACAAACTCATCATTCGCTGGCGACCTGGATAGATGATGCCGGGGTTTTGGATTTGGCGCAAGAAATGGGCGTTTCTTTGGTGTATTGGAACGTGATGGATTCCGGTAAAGACTGTGTGGAACTGCTGAGTAAATTACTCGACCATTACGGCGTGAAATTGAATTATGTGCTAGTGCAAAATCAATTGCGTGAAGAAGATTTTAGTTTGTTGGAATTTTCAGGGGTCAAAGACCGCGCCTTGGATATGGGTGCTAAAGTGATGACCTTAAAGCGCCTGTATACCCCGATTATGACTAAAATAGACGGCAACAATTCCAGTTTCTGGGCGGCCCGCAACCGTGATTATGAAAATCTTAACGCCTTAGGTCTGCTAGATAGACAACGGGTAAAAATGTGGCTAAACCATGCGTATAGCCAGCTTGATATGTTGGGCGTTTGATAAGCCAATAGGTTATGCCAGATAAGACGGCCATGAAACTTTTAGTCACTTGCAACTTACATTTCCAGATTGATGATGCGGTGGCGCTGATTTTGATGTTGCGCCCGTTCCGGGGTATCCAGCAATGGTTAGTCCGCGAGACTTATATAGTCAAACCCACGGTGGCGATGATTGAAAGCACCGACAGCTACGGCAATTCTTGTCAACGGCTGGTGGCTCCGCAAGGTGATTTTCTGATCTACACCTCGGCGGAAGTCATTGTCAATGAAGGCATAGATACCGCCCATGGCGCTTATTTTGTCGAAATCCAATATCTGCCCAATGATGTCTTGCCTTATTTGCTGCCCAGCCGTTATTGCGAATCCGATCGTTTTGGCGAGCTTGCCCGAGATCTGACCGCCAATGCCTTGCCAGGTTACGATCAAGTCCATTGCCTTGCCGATTGGATACGACAAAATGTACGCTATGTTCCAGGTTCTAGCGACTTTCCGCTGTCCGCGACCGAAATTCACCAAAGAGGTTATGGCGTTTGCCGTGACTTGGCGCATTTGGGCATCGCCTTATGCCGCAGTATCAGCATCCCGGCGCGGATTGTGGTCGGTTATTTGCATAATTTGCAACCGATGGACTTGCATGCTTGGTTTGAGGCCTATGTGGGCGGGCGGTGGTATGCCTTTGACCCGACCCAATACGGCCTTTACGGGGGTAG
>JACXTQ010000081.1 GCA_016919605.1 Methylovulum sp. | reverse complement strand
TTGTGTCAAACCCATAATATTGCCTTTAGCACCCCCGATGCGGTTTTTTTTGATTTTCTTAACTCCCGTACCAACCAGCCGCTATGGTTGCCCGACATTGCACAAGTACGCAATCCCCGCTTATTGAAAGCACTGCGCCAAGATTTGCGCAACAAGGGCATCACGGTTTATGAACACTGTGAGCTGACGGCGATACATAGCCACAACCGGCACATCCAAACTATCGGCACCAGCCAAGGGGACTTTGCCGTCAACCAATTGGTCATCACCAGTGGTGCCTGGAGCGGTGGCCTTTACCAGCGCTTATTGGCCCCCCTCACCGACACGCTGCCCGACATTCGCCCTGTCAAAGGCCAAATGCTCTTGTTCGATGCCACCCCCGACACCTTGCCTTTTATGGTACTGGATGGCGACCATTACTTGATCCCACGCCGCGATGGCAAAATCCTCGTCGGCAGCACGGTCGAGCATGATGACTTTAACAAAACCACCACCACCAGTGCCCACGATCACCTCAGCCAATTCGCCTTAGACTTATTGCCCGCCCTCCATCACTGCCCGCTGGTCAAACATTGGGCGGGTTTGCGGCCAGGAACACCCCAAGGCATCCCTTATATAGCCCAACATCCCGACATCGACAATTTGAGCATCAATGCCGGACATTTTCGCAACGGCTTGGTCATGGGCCCGGCTTCGGCGCAATTGCTGGTGGATTTGGTGTTAAAGAGGACACCCCATGTTGCCCCTGAACCTTATCAATTCGGTAGGGTGGAATAAAGCCCGATGCTGTCCAGCGCCCTGCTTAAATAGGGCCTATTTTTGCCCCTCATAACCTTAACTTAAATTATGAACCTCTACCCCTTATTACGCCCGCTGCTCTTTTCGCTAGACCCCGAAACCGCCCATGAAGTCACCTTAAAGCTATTAAAAATCGCGCAGACGACCGGGCTTAACCGCTTGGCCTTCCCTACCCTGATCGATAAGCCCATCCAAGTCATGGGTTTAACCTTTAAAAACGCCATCGGGCTGGCCGCAGGTTTGGATAAAAACGGTGACTACATTGATGCCCTCGCCGCTTTAGGTTTCGGATTTATCGAAATTGGCACGGTCACGCCGCGCCCGCAACCGGGCAACCCCAAGCCACGCCTGTTCCGGCTCCCTGAACATAACGCCATCATCAACCGCATGGGCTTTAATAATCTGGGTATCGACCATTTGCTGCAACAAGTCGCCCACAGCCCTTACCAAGGCGTGTTAGGCATTAACATCGGCAAAAACTTCGACACCCCTATCACCAACGCCGTTGACGATTACTTGATCGGCTTACGCAAAGCCTACTCGCTCGCCAGTTACATCACCATTAACGTTTCTTCGCCCAACACCCAAAACCTGCGCCAGTTACAGCAAGGTGATGAAGTTAAAAACCTCATTGCCCGTTTAAAGGAAGAGCAGCTTATATTGCAACGGCAACAAGGCCGTTATGTGCCGCTAGTGTTAAAAATCGCCCCTGACTTAAACGATGAGGAAATCCGCCATATCGCCCGGTTATTGCTGGAATATGCCATTGATGGCGTGATTGCGACCAACACCACCATTAGCCGGGAGCTGATAGCGGGACACGCTTTAGCTAAAGAAACGGGGGGATTAAGTGGTGCGCCAGTCCGGGAGCAATCGACTTACGTTGTCCGTGGTTTGGCGGCGGAATTGAAAGGCAACGTACCCATCATCGCCGCTGGTGGTATTTTAAGCACAGCAGATGCGCAAGAAAAACTGGCGGCGGGGGCGAGTTTGGTGCAAGTCTATAGCGGCCTAATTTATCGCGGCCCCCAATTGGTGGCGGATGTGGTTAAGGAGCTATAGGAAACCTTATTTGATTTGGATAGCGACATTTAAACACGCTTGCAGATTAGCTTATGAAAACAATGCCTTTTTCTACCAAGCCTTTCAATATCTGCAAACCGCCCATAATAACCTGCTCCGGTTGGGGATGGCCCATTTCGGTAGCGATTTGCCCAAGACAAGCGATGGCCATTGACGGGCCATTATCCTGTAACAATGCCAATAGGCGATAAGTCATGGGGGTTATTTCCAGAAACTGGACATCATCCTGATGGTTGCGGTAGACAATTAAAAACGTGGCTTGGGTGGGCGCTTCGGTGGGTAAAAAAGTCGGGGCAATTTTATGGACGGGGTATTGGTAGGCTAAAGGCCATGCGACCGATGATAAGGCTACTGTGCATCCTGTCAGATCATCCGGTGGCAAGCTGTCGGCGGGGCTAGGGTCTTTGGCAATGGCGACCGCCATTTCCACCCATTCATAATGCGCCAACTCCAACAGGAACGGAAAATCATCCATCCCTACCCGTTCATTTTGCAGATAGGCCAAAAACTCTTCGGGTATCTCGGAAAAGTACGGTGAGGCACTGCTATGGTGGGCGAAGAAATCCTGCGCTAAAGCGTACCATTGGGCATCATCTAAAAGTTGCCGCAACACCGGAAAATTGCTGGAGAGGAAGTTGTCGATATTATTGAACAACAACTCCCGATACATGCCGATACGCGGCAATTTGACATCGGCCGGTGGCTGATTGTGTTCAGGATCGCGGATATAGGCGACAAATTCGCGTTGTTTGGCGGCAAAATCGACTTTCATCACGGAACCTTAAGCGGATTGTTGGGCATGGTGGTGTTGCCACGCCGCTTGTATGGATTTGATGGTGTCAACTTCGCGGATTAGCTCCGCCATGTCAGGAATATTAAAATCGCGCTCCAACAAGGTCGGGAACACGCCATGCCATTGATAGGCTTTGGCCAATAATTTCCATACCGGGTCGATAATTTCCGCACCGTGGGTATCCACCAAAAAATCTTCGGCTTCGACATAATGTCCGGCGATATGGGCGTAGACAATACGGTGGCCGGGAATAGCTTTCAGGAACGCTTCGGCATCGTAGCCATGATTGACGCTGTTGACGTAAATATTGTTCACATCCAGCAAAATATCGCAATCGGCTTCCTGCACGACGGCGTTAAAAAAATCCAGTTCGGTCATTTCCTGGCCAGGGCTGGCATAGTAAGAGACATTTTCGATGGCGATTTTCTGCCCCAAGATGTCCTGCACCCGCCTAATCCGTGCCGCAACATGGCTGACCGCCTCGGATGTGAAGGGAATTGGTAATAAATCGTATAAATGCCCGTCTTGGCTGCAATAACTCAGATGTTCGCTGTACAAGGTGATCTGGTGGTCACGCATGAACTGTTTGACGGCAAGGACAAAAACCTCATCCAGGGGGTCAGTGCTACCTAGCGAGAGTGACAGGCCGTGGCAAACAAAGTTAAACCGTTCGGTCATGGCACGAAATTGCTTGCCTAGTTTACCACCCATCGTTATCCAATTTTCGGGGGCTACTTCATAAAAATCGACAGCGGGCGGCACGTTAACGACTTCGCTTAAAAAACTACGGCGCAAGCCTAGGCCTGCGCCATTAATAGCGGCTTGGGTTGTATCCATAAGCACACCTGTGCAAAGCTAAAAATCAAAGACAAGGAGGATACAAACGGCAATATCCCCCTGCTTAGGATCAGGCTATAACAGCACCCTGAAAGCCAGATACCAGGGGTTATCTGGACTCTTCGGCCTCAAGAACGCCAATTTTCGCCGTCAATACCAAAAAACCTTAGTGCTTGGCAGGCGCAGGTACGGCTGGGGCGGCAGCGGGTGCAGTCTTAGTGGCGGCACAAGCACCTTCTTTGCCTTTCATCATATCGGCGCAACCTTGCATGGCTTCACCACAACCTTTCATTTGTGCGCCACAAGAGCCGTCTTTCGCTTTTTCGGTTGGGCATTTTTGCATGGCTTCACCGCATTGTGCCGCACATTTGCCTTCGGGCATTTTGGCATTGGCACCGCATTTGCCTTCTTTACCTTTCATCATTTCACCGCAAGCGGCTTCTTGGCCTTTTTTCATTGTATCGCCTTCCATCATAGCGGCGCATTTGCCTTCACCGCATTTGCCTTCAGCGGCTTTGGCAGGTGTTTTTGCACCAGCGCAAGCGCCTTCCGCCGTTTTCGCAGTACCGCCCATATTCATGGAAGCGCCGCATTTCATTTCGGCAGGCTTAGCGTCAGCAGGCTTTGCTTCGGCAAGCTGCATATAACCTGCTGACAATTCGGTCATGCCGAACGGGTTGGCTTCAGCATGGGCAGTGGCTACAAAAGATGACATGATAGCCACGCCCATAGCGGCGACTAATGGAGATTTATGGTTTATTTTCATGGTGATACCTTCCTAAAAGGTGGGTTACGTGGGAAAACGGCACGGAAAACCCGTACCGCCGTGCATGTCCAAGTATAGTCGAACACGCGGTAAATATACGTCTGTTAAAAAAAATTACAATGTTTATGGGGCGAAGATTTATTCCAAGCAGCCAATACCAACCCATTAAGACATCTTATCTTACTAAACCTTAAGAGTTTTTTCTGAATATTCACACAAATCGGCCAGCACGCATTGGCTACATAAAGGTTTTCTGGCGCTACAGGTGTATCTGCCATGTAAAATCAACAAATGATGTGCAGCGTGTTTATAAATCTTCGGAGTCCATTTATCAAGCTTTTGTTCCACTTCCAGGACATTTTTACCCACCGCAAGC
>JACXTQ010000080.1 GCA_016919605.1 Methylovulum sp. | reverse complement strand
ATTGTCGCCACCACCCGCCCTGAAACAATGCTGGGCGATGCCGCCGTGGCGATCCATCCCAATGACGAGCGTTACAAACATTTGCTGGGCGAGTTCGTTGACCTGCCCCTGACGGGGCGGCGCATCCCGATTATCGCCGACGAGTATGTAGACCCCGAATTTGGTACCGGCTGTGTAAAAATTACCCCCGCGCATGATTTTAATGATTACGAAGTCTGGACACGCCACCGCCATACCACGGCCCTGCAGGACTTGCCGCAGGGCGGCCTCATCAACATTTTCACCCTCAATGCCAATGTCGCGGCGGATGCCCTGATCCCCGCCGCTTATCAAGGCTTGGACCGTTTTGCCGCACGTAAGCAACTGGTCGCCGATTTGGATGCCAACGGTTTGCTGGAAAAAATCGCCGACCATAAATTGATGGTGCCGCGTGGCGACCGCTCCGGCAGTGTCATCGAGCCACTGTTGACCGACCAATGGTATGTCAAAATCGCCCCGCTGGCGGAACCTGCCATCGCCGCCGTTGAAAATGGCGACATTAAGTTTGTGCCGGACAATTGGAAAAACACCTACTTTGACTGGATGCGCAATATCCAAGACTGGTGCATCTCCAGGCAAATTTGGTGGGGGCATCGGATTCCGGCGTGGTATGACAGCTTGGGCAACATTTATGTAGGCCGCAGTGAACAGGCCATTCGCGCCCAACACAACTTGGCCGACGACTACCCGCTGCATCAGGACGAAGACGTGCTGGACACCTGGTTTTCTTCAGCGTTATGGCCGTTTTCCACCTTAGGCTGGCCAGAGGCCACGCCGGAGCTGGCCGCACATTACCCGACCAGCGTCTTAGTGACCGGCTTTGACATCATTTTCTTCTGGGTGGCGCGGATGATTATGATGGGCCTGAAATTCCAAGGCCAAGTGCCGTTTAAGGAAGTCTATATCCACGGCTTGGTGCGTGATGCCGAAGGCCAAAAAATGTCCAAGACCAAAGGCAATGTGCTTGACCCGATCGACATTATTGACGGCATAGACTTGGAAACCTTGGTCAGCAAACGTACCGCCGGGATGATGCAACCGCATCTGGCCAAAAAGATCGAACAGGCCACGCGTAAGGATTTTCCTGACGGCATCAGCTCTTACGGCACGGACGCGCTAAGGTTTACCTTTGCCTCGCTGGCTTCGACAGGCCGTGACATCCGTTTTGATTTGGCGCGTACCGAAGGCTACCGTAATTTTTGCAACAAATTATGGAACGCGGCGCGTTATGTGTTGATAAATACCGAAGAAGGCCAAGACAATGGCTTGGAAGGGATTTGCGAATTTAGCCAAGTTGACCGCTGGATCACCTCGCGTTTGCACCAAGCCATCGCCACCACCAGCCACGCCATTGAGCATTACCGCTTCGATTTGGCGGCACAGGCGATTTATGATTTTACTTGGAACGAATATTGCGACTGGTATTTGGAGTTGGCGAAAGTGTCCTTGCAAGCGGACAATGCCGCCCTGCAACGCGGTACCCGCAAGACCTTATTGACCGTGCTGGAAAACGTCTTACGCCTAGCGCACCCGATCATGCCGTTCATCACCGAAGAAATCTGGCAACGGGTCGCCCCGTTGTTGGGCATAACGGGTGCAACTGTCATGTTACAGGCGTATCCTCAAGCCGATACCACCCTCATCGACACCGCCGCCATCGCCGAAACCGACTGGCTGATGAACGTCATCCTCGGCGTGCGCCGGATTCGCGGGGAAATGAATATCGCTCCGGGCAAGCCCTTGCCGGTGTTGCTGCAACACGGCTCTGTTACCGATAGACACTATGTTGACAGCAATGTAGTCTATTTGCAAAAGCTGGCCAAACTGGCAGCGTTGACGTGGTTAAACGACGATGAAACCGCCCCCGAATCGGCGATTGCCTTGGTCGGCGAGCTGCGCATCTTAATCCCGATGGCGGGCCTGATTGACAAGAGCGCCGAGCTGGCGCGTCTGGACAAGGACATCCAACGGCTGAAAAATGATTTGCCACGGGTTGAAGGCAAGCTAAACAATCCGGCGTTTGTCGATAAGGCCCCGGCTGAAGTCATTGACAAAGAACGGGGCAAACTGGCGGAGATGCACTCGTTATTGGCTAACCTTGAACAACAATATGTCAAAATCAGCGCCTTGTAAAAAGCAATGGGTATGGGCTTAGAGCGACAGGCACCACTACCATTAAGTTAATATATTTTTATTATCAATAGCTATCATTCCCACCTGCCACATACCTACCAAAGGCAGGGTGGGAACGGACAACCTTGCAAAAAACCGTGGACTGGCATTGTTAACGGCCCGATGAATTGTGGCTTTTATGGGCTTAAGGTGGACAAATTTAAGATTTGTCCTATATTTTTCTAAATGATGATAAGACACACTGTAATAACGAATGGCTACTGAAGCGAGCGACATGCAACTGCGGGGCGTTGCTAAACTATTGGTTCAAGAAGGGCTACTCACGGAAAGCCAGGCCAGAAAGCACATTCAAGCAGCTAAAGAAAACCTGCTACCGTTCGTCAGTTATTTGGTCGCCAACAAGGTGCTGGACAGCCTGACCATTGCCCAAAAAGCCTCCGTTGAATTTGGCATACCGTTTTTGGATTTGAACGCGATAGACTGCCACAACTTGCCCATTGCCTTGGTCAACGAGAAGCTGATCCGCAAATATCATGTCCTGCCGTTATTTCAACGTGGCAAGACCTTGTTTATTGCCGTCTCCGACCCTACCAACCATAACGGCATAGAAGACATCAAGTTCCAAACGTTGATGCGCCCGGAAATCATCCTAGTCGAGGAAAACAAGCTCAGCACCGCCATAGAAACGGCGTTGGAAGCCCCCGAAACCACGATGATGGACTTGCTGGACACCGATCTGGACAATGTCAATGTCGCAACTGATGAAGGGGCGGTGATTGTTGACGGCACGTCCGATGCCGACGAAGCGCCGATAGTCCGCTTCGTCAATAAGGTGTTGCTGGACGCGATCAAAAAAGGCGCGTCCGACATCCACATGGAGCCTTACGAAAAAAACTTCCGTATCCGGTTCCGGCAAGACGGGATGCTCTATGCGGTCGCCAGTCCGCCGGTCAATATCGCCACCCGCATCATTTCGCGGGTCAAGGTCATGTCGAGGATGGATATTGCCGAACGCCGCGTACCGCAGGACGGGCGTATTAAACTGATACTGTCAAAAAGCCGGGCGATTGATTTCCGGGTCAATACCTGTCCGACCTTGTTTGGCGAAAAAGTGGTGTTGCGTATCCTAGACCCCACCGCCGCGCAACTGGGTATTGAAAAGCTGGGCTTTGAGCCGCAACAGCAACAACTGTTCCTGAAAGCGATACACAAGCCTTATGGCCTGGTGCTGGTCACAGGCCCTACGGGTAGCGGTAAGACGGTGTCGTTGTATACCGGCTTGAATATCCTTAACAGTATCGACCGTAACATTTCCACCGCCGAAGACCCGGTGGAAATCACCGTCGAAGGCATTAACCAAGTCAACGTCAACAACAAGGCGGGGCTAACCTTTGCCGCCGCACTGAAAGCCTTTTTACGGCAAGACCCTGACGTTATCATGGTCGGTGAGATCCGTGATTTGGAAACCGCCGACATTGCCGTGAAAGCGGCGCAAACCGGCCACTTGGT
>JACXTQ010000079.1 GCA_016919605.1 Methylovulum sp. | reverse complement strand
CCGATGGTCAACAGGGAAGGCTTAGAGCCGCTGGCACGGTAAAGCGGTTTTAGGTAAAAATTATACTTACTATAATCGCTTTTTTACACAGGATATACAGGAATTTTCCTGATTTGACAAGATAACGGTGAGGCTGGCTCGTTTTTTTGTCCATAAACGGGCGTATCGGATTGTTTAAAAGTAATTTTCCCACCTGCCTCACCGCCTACAGTCGGCGGCGGTATTGACGGCGGATGCGGCGGACTTGTTTGCCCGCCGCATCCGCCGATCTTTAGGTGTTTATACCCGACCACCCGTCCTACGGCCTGTTTTAGCATCACCGCGTGGGCCTTTGGCGCGTGGGTCACGGCCTATGGGGGCTTTTGGCTTGTGGCGAAAATCTTTTTTGCCCGCTGGTTTGCTCGGTGCGGCTTTTTTAGGCGCATCTTGTACGCGTAGCGAAACAGGTTCATAGCCGGTATCGGCAACGCGGGTGATTTGCCGTTGCAAGAGCTTTTCAATGTCCGCCAATAACTGCGCTTCTTCAGGAGATACCAATGACAGCGCTTCGCCGGATGCCCCCGCCCGGCCAGTACGGCCTATACGGTGCACATAGTCTTCAGGCACTTGCGGCAAATCATAGTTGATGACGTGCGGCAAGCTGTCAATATCCAAACCACGCGCGGCAATGTCGGTCGCCACCAACACGGTGACTTTGCCATCTTTAAACGACTCCAGAGCCTTGGTACGCGCCCCTTGTGATTTGTCGCCATGCAGGGCGGCGGAACGGATGCCATCTTGGATTAGCTGTTTTTCCAGCCTGTCCGCGCCGTGTTTGGTGCGGACAAACACCAACACTTGTTTCCAATTGTTGCTGCCAATCAAATACGACAGCAATTCACGCTTGCGCTCACGTGGGATGCCATAAACGCGCTCGGTCACGGTGTCAGCGGTGGCGTTTTGGCGGGCGACTTCAATCTCGACCGGTTTGTTCAGCAATTGCGCAGCCAAGGCTTTGATGCCGTTGGAGACGGTGGCGGAAAACAACAGGCTTTGGCGTTGCTTGGGCAAATACGCCATGATTTGGCGGATACTGGGTAAAAAGCCCATGTCCAGCATCCGGTCGGCTTCATCCAACACCAAAATGTCAACATGTGCCAGACTGACATTTTTTTGCTGGACATGGTCGATCAAACGGCCAGGCGTAGCCACAACAATATCGCAACCGTGCTTTAAGTTGCGGGTCTGCATTTTAATGCTGGCGCCACCGACCACCACTTCCGTATGCAAAGGCAAATGCTTGCCATAAATGCTGACATTTTCATGCACTTGCATCGCCAATTCGCGGGTTGGCGTTAAAATCAAGGCGCGGACACGGCGCGGTTTTTGGTGTATCACATCGCTATCAGACAACAATTGCAATAACGGTAGGGTAAAGCTGGCGGTTTTGCCTGTGCCAGTTTGCGCACCTGCCAACACATCTTTGCCTTGCAAGATGATCGGGATGGCGCGTTGCTGAATCGGGGTGGGTTCGGTGTAACCTTGTTCGGTTACGGCTTTAAGTAGGGCTTCGGATAAACCGAGTTGAGCGAAAGACATTAAAAACCTCTGGAAATGATGGGGGTTCTGTTAAGAAAAGGATGGTAAGTTAAGTGCGGCCAACGACTAAAAGCCAGCCCACTTTTGATGGATAACGGATATTTTGAGGGTATACGCTAAAGCGTACACAATAATTAGCTGGTCGGCAGCCAAGTTAGCCGCCAGTCATATTCATATAACGCAATATGACCGGTTGTTCGTGGATATTAAATTCGTGCTTTTCGGGCTTGATCTGCATGGCTTCTATAATTGCCTGCTGTAAGGCCGCACCATCGCCCGGTGACGTGCGCAGCACTTGTTTTAAATCGACTGAATGCTCGTTGCCTAGGCACAGCAACAAACGGCCTTCCACGGTCAGGCGCACGCGGTTGCAAGTGCTGCAAAAATTGGTGCTGTGCGGTGAGATAAAGCCCACGCGGGTATCGGTGCCCGCTATCTGAAAATATTTGGAGGGCCCACCCGTAGTGGCAGTGCTGGGCAACAGCGCAAAGGCCTGCGCCAAATCGGCCTTAATCGAGTCGCTAGAATAATAGGCATCCGAGCGGTTATGCTGAGCTACCACCCCTAAAGGCATTTCTTCGATAAAACTGATGTCCACACCCTGTTCGACGGCAAACCCCACCAGATCGCACACTTCCTGATGATTGCGGTTTTTAAGGATCACCGCGTTGAGCTTAATCCGCTCAAACCCCGCCGCTGTGGCGGCCTTAATACCTTTGATGACTTGTGCCAAGTCACCGGTGCGGGTGATGGCCTTAAATTTGTCGGCATCTAGGGTATCTAGGCTGATATTGACGCGCTTGACTCCGGCGGCTTGCAAAGCCACTGCCATAGATTCAAGTTGGGAGCCATTAGTGGTTAATACCAATTCCTGCAACCCGTGCAAACGGCCAATACTTTGCAACAATTCCAACGCGCCTTTTCTCACTAAAGGCTCACCGCCAGTAATCCTGATTTTTTTTACGCCCAATTCAGTAAACGCTTGAGCCAAAGTGTAAATTTCTTCCAGGCTCAAAATCTGGGCGCGGGGCAAAAACACCATGTCTTCGGCCATGCAGTACACGCAACGGAAATCACAGCGGTCAGTAATGGAAATGCGCAGATAATCCACCGTCCTGCCAAAACGGTCTATCAATTGCGGGGCAACAGCAGCGGTCATAACAACATTTAAAAAAAGCGGATGTTAATATTAACACAGTTAGAGCCTGCTGCGGCAGTTGTGTTCATTAAATCGTTAATTTTGGAAATAATAATGGCCATTCTGTTAAATGAAAGTGCTGTAGCGGCGGTTTTAAGCCCCGTGTTGTTGCAAAATGGCCGCTACCCGCAGCAAATCTTCTAGCGTATCGACACCGGCGGGTGGAGTCTTGGCAACCACCTGCACCCGCACCGCTTCACCTTGCCATAAGATGCGCAACTGTTCCAATGATTCCACGCCTTCCAATACCGAAGCGGGCCATTGGCAATAACGCTGTAAAAACCCGACGGTGTAGGCGTACATGCCGATATGGCGCAAATAAGGCATGGCTCCTGAGGGTATGCCACCGCTATGGGTAAACGTGCCGCGTTCCCACGGAATCGGAGCGCGGCTAAAATACAGGGCGTAGCCTTGTTGGTTAAGCACGACCTTAACGGCGTTGGGGTTGAAGATTTCTTCGGGGTCAAGGATAGCGGCGGCCAGCGTGGCGATACCCGCTTGCTGTTGTTCGGCCAGCGCGGCGGCGACTTCACGGATGTAGTTCGCTGGCAACAATGGCTCGTCACCTTGCAGGTTAACGATGATGGTGTCTTGGGCCCAACCGCAAATTTCGGCCACTTCGGCAATCCGCTCGGTGCCGCTTTGGTGATCGGCGCGGGTCATGACGGCGGTAAACCCCAAATCCTGCACCGTTTGCAAGATGCGTAAGTCATCGGTGGCGATAATGATGTCTTCTGCCCCGGCTTCGCTGGCACGGGCGCAGACATGGGCGATCATCGGCTTACCGGCAATGTCCAACAGCGGTTTGCCCGGTAAACGGGTGGACGCGTAGCGGGCGGGGATAACGACTTTAAAGGCGTGGCTCATTGGTATAACGCGTCGGTTTCTTCAGTGCTTAAAGTACGCGCTTCATCTTCCAGCATTACCGGAATATCATCACGGATGGGGAAGGCTAAGCGGTCGGCACGGCAAATCAGCTCTTGCTGGTCTTTATGGTAGCGTAAAGTGCTTTTGCAGATCGGGCAGGCGAGGATGTCGAGCAGTTTTTTATCTATCATGGGCTTGGCTCTGGAGTAAGTGTCTGGAGTAAATGTAATAGTTGCACGGTAAAATCCGCCTCAGGCACGGCCTGGATCGGAACAAACCAATGCTGTGGGGTGGCAAACGTGGCGCATTTTACCGCGTCTTTTTCGGTCATTAACACCGGATGGGCATCGGCGAACACAATGTCACTGGCTTGGTAGGCGTAATGGTCGGGGAAGCGGTGGGTTTTACACTGCAAGCCCGTAGCGGCCAATTGCTTGAAAAAACGGTCGGGATTGCCGATACCGGCCAAGGCATGGCAGGGCTGGCCAGAAAATTCGCTTAACAGCCGGCTCTCGCCCGTGATTATATTAACCGCCTTATCGCCGACCAACTGCATGGTATATTCGTTGGCTTCGGCTTGAGCGCCGTTGACGATAACCAAATCGACGCTTTGCAAGCGGTTTATCGGCTCGCGCAACGGCCCTGCGGGTAGGCAGTAGCCATTGCCAAAACGCCGCGCACCATCAATCACGGCAATTTCCAACGTGCGCCCTAAGGCATAATGTTGCAAGCCATCATCAGCCAAAATGAT
>JACXTQ010000078.1 GCA_016919605.1 Methylovulum sp. | reverse complement strand
CTCCGATTGAACCTGAAACTGATTGCCGCCGGCATAACTGTGTCCGGCTCCGATAATTTTCGGTAACAAGGATAAGCCAATGAGGGCAAGGACGATGCTTGGCATCATGGCTACGGGGATATGTAATTTTTTCTGCTCATAAGTGGCGATGGCCAGTGCCAATATCAACAGCAATATTCCGGTTCCGATCAGGATTTGTCGCGAACCTAGTAACGGAAACAAAAAGAAGCCCAACACCAAAGTGCCGACCACGCTGCCAAGGGTGCTGACCGCATAAATGGAGCCGACATTGTTGCCCACCCCTTCCAATTGCGAAGTCGCCAGCTTAATGGCAAACGGACCGACCATACCCAGCAAGGTCAAGCTAGGCGAAAATAGGATCAGGGCGCTGACAAAAGCCCCGCCGCGCAATCCTAAGGGATCGGTAGCGAGTAAAACCGTGCGTGTCATTAAGGGGATCAGCAAGGTAAAAATGGCTGCTAGGGCGATAATTAACGATAGGCCTGTGCGTTTTGAGGTGTCCGCCCAACGCCCACCCATGTAATAGCCCACCGACAATGCGATCATCGTCACTGAAATCAGTGACGACCACACATAAAGGCTGGCCCCATAAAAGGGGGCGATCATCCTTGTGCCTAACAATTCTATTACCATGACGGACGCGCCCGTGGTGAAAACAGTGATAAATAGGCCAGTGCGATGGAAGAGTTGGGTAGTGGTGTTAGTCATTAGAATTTTGCCGAATAATAGTTTTTATATTGATGGCTAGGAATCATCATTTAAAGAGTGTGCCGCCCGCGTTGCCTTCGACATCAAACCAGTAATGTGGCAAGCCTAGCGTGTCAAGCCAAGCGGCTCCTTGGTCTTCTTTGAGCATGGCGATGGTGGAGGCGCTGCCAGCCACCACGCAAAAGTCGCTGACAACGCTGACCGCCGCCAAGCACCTGACCGGCCAACCGGTTTTGGGGTTGAGGATATGCCCATAGCGGATACCATCAATAATGATGCAGCGTTCGTAATCGCCGCTACTGGCTAATGCGCCGTGATGCAGCGATAAGGTGTCGAGCAAGCCGTTTTGGCGTGGATGCCGTATGCCGATACGCCAAGGCTCGCCATCGACACGCGGGCCAATGATCTTTATGTCGCCGCCAAGATTGACGACACCTTGCTGTATACCGTGCGACCAGCACAATGCCGCCGCACGGTCAACGGCATATTCTTTGACAATACCGCCAAAATCAATTTCCATGCCCGGCATGGTAAACGCCAATACCGGCTTGTGCCAATCGACATGATGCCAACCGATGTGGGCCAGCAGCGCGGCTATGGTTTGCCGATCCGGCAATGTGCCCGTATCAAACCGCCAGGCTTTGCGTAACAGGCCAGAGGTGATGTCAAACACCCCTTCGCTTTGCTGATAACAGGTCGCCGCATAATCGAGCAGTCCTGCGGTTTCGGCATCGACCTCGATACTGCCGCCACCGGCCGCCACCTTGTTGATGGCGGACAAAAAACTATCGGGGCGGTAGCGTGAATAACGGGCTTCTAGCCTTTGTACATCGGCAATAGCGGTATCGGCAACCTGTTTGGCTAACGTTTGGCTTTTAGCGAATAGCTGGATCTCGCAAGGCGTGCCCATAGCCTTGAACCCGTGCCGGTACAGTTCCATATAGGGCTAGAACATCACGCTCCATGTTGCCGAGAACGCCCCTTCCCGTTGCAGTTGGTAGCCGTTGACATTGTCTTGTACCGGTTGCAGCCATTCCACCCCGACATTATTGCCTTTTAAAGTGCCTGAGGGCACGGTAAAGTTAAGGCCAAAGCCGACATCCCAGTAACGGCCACCGTAACTGGTGGGGTAGTCCATAGGCCCTGAGCTGTAATTGGCCTTGGAGCCAGGATTGACGTTGCTGACCGTATTGCCCAGGCTGTCAGTACCCGAAACCGGATTAAACTGGCCATCAATTTGCTGTTGTACGGTATAAATCCCCCGCACCGATGCCGATAACCATCGGGTCAGGGTATAGCCGCCCCAAGCGGTGGTTTGGAAAACATCGCCCAGCGCATAACCGGAGCCATTGTGGTTTTCCATGCGGGTGGTCGCGCTAAATTGCCCGCCCCAAGACCAATCATCCAACTGGCCGGTATAAGTCAGGCTGGGTTTGAAATCCCAAGTGCCACTGCCCAGTTGCATGCCATAATGCAAATAACCGTTATCTTTACGGTGCATGCGTCTGATCATGATATCGACATCACCTGTCGGCGCGCTTAAACCTACGGTCGCATGGACATGGTGGATATCATTGTCAAACATCTTAAACAGCGCATACATACCCGTATCGCCGATTCCTCCGGTACGGTGGCCACCGTGCAGATGGTCTTGGATAGGGTTGACGGTAACGCCCTTCAAGGGGCGCATATCCATATCCATGTCCATAAACTGTGGCATCACCATCAGGTTTAACCAATCGGCAGGTGCATACATGATATCCAGCATGTGCATACCCATATCCATATACGCTGGCGTGACCCGACAATAACCGGTGAAACCTTGCACACAGCCATGATTTTGGATTTGTTTGTCACTGGCGACACCCGTGCCATGCAGCATGTCGCCCGCCTGGCGGCTGTACATATAACGGTAGCCGACCATAATATCGTTGGTTTTTTTAAGCATGTGGCCGAACATGACACCTGCGGGGGGCTGGGCGTGGTGGCCATCATGATGGTGGCCGTCATGGCCACCGCCACCACCTAAGGCATCTAAATTAATGTTTAAGCCACCATTAACCAGATAATAATTAAAATCACTGTAACTGCCATCGCCACCGCCACCCAATTTTAATGAGCCTGCATGGGTATAATATTCGAACCCGGCTTCAAGGCTGATGGCTTTGGATAGTTTCTTATTGATGGTCACGCCACCGCTTAAGGCACCAAAAGCCGATAACCTTTGGTCACTGGAAAAATTGGCGGGCAGTTTATTGGGGTTGTAAGCGGTCGTGGTGGTTATGGGCAAATCATTGGCATCATAGCCCGTAATTACCGTTTTGGAAAAAGCCTGTTTGGAAATGATGTAAGGATAATAAAAATTGGCGGCATCTTGCGTGTAGTAACGGATTTTGGGGGTTACTGTCCAGGTTGAGGCGATGGGTTGCACCCAATCTGCCTCGAAAGTATGGGCGTTAATGCCCCAATCGTCATGAAAAAAACGGTAATCCAGATGCAAGGCGGCATCGGCAAAGCCAATATGCTGGATATAACGGCTCCCCGTTGTAAATTGATTGCGCTCGTTAGGGCGCTGCTCCAAAAAGGTTTTGACATCGCCGACCAGGGCTTGGGGATGGGAGGGGTCGGAGCCTAAGGAGGTAGGGTCGGCAAAAATAATGGTGACAGCTTTATAAGGGTTGTTCATATAGCCGGTACTATGTGTATAGCCAATGTTGGCGGTGACCACTGCATTTTTATTAAGGATTTGGCTTAAACCCAAGCTGCCTGCCCAATCTTGCCTATTGCCATGTATAATGCTTAATCCGCCAGTTTGTTGGATTTGTTGCGCAAATGCCGTTTTGATAACGTAAGGTTCAGCATCATGATCCATGATCGCCGAAGTATCGCTATTGGTATAGCTCAAGCCAAAATCAAGGGTGGTTAATTTCTGGTTAAAATCCAAGCGGCCACCCATGTTACCAAAGCTAGAGACATAATCAGGCTCTACCGATAGCCCACCGCCAATATTAAGTGCCGCCTCGTCCCATTCGTAACCCAGTTTAAAATCGCCTTGTTTACGGGTTTCCGGTGAAGCCATCGCCAATACATGGACGGGTTGCAATGTCCTTAACAGCCTTTTGCCCGTGTTGGTGTCAAAAGCAACGGGAACAAAATTTTTGCTCAGATACATCTGAGTTTCAGTAATCGGTGATGCCCCCGTAACAATAGTTTTACCGGACGCGGTATTTTGCCTGATAGGTTCATTGCCACCCGCTGCCAACGGTGATGTTGTATAAGGCGTGGCACCCGACCACGTGTCTTGGACGTAATTGAACGCAAACTTTATGCGATCCGATAGGCTCACCCGTGCCTTGCCCAACACACTATCGACTTGGATAGGATGCAAGGTGCTTTTGGCTCCATATAAATCGCGCTGGCCTTCTTCATAATGGCTATATTGAAAATCGACTTCATCCTCTTCCGCCGCACTGGCCGCAGGCAACATCAGGCCGGGTAAGGCCAACGCCGCCACGGTCAGGGCTTGCAACGCGGGGCTTGCCGTCGCTTGTGGCTTGCCCTTAGGTTGGTTTGCCTTTAAATGACCGCTAACAAAGCGTCCGACAGCTTTGATGTGCTTAATAACAACCACAACCACCCCCACTGGCAGAACTGTTGGCGGATGCCGCCTCGCGGCTATTATGCGTATGTTCGCTTAACATAGTCTGCATTGGCGTAGGTTCAATCGCCATAGACGATTTGGCAAGTGTGCCACGCTGCCATGGCGATACTGGGGCGCAAGCCGACAGGCCCAAGGCGGACACTATCACAATCCAGGCGGCCTGTGTCTGTTTTGCAATCATCGCTGCGGTTCCTCGTGGCAATCTTTCAATACGTTTAATGTTCGGCCACTAAGGCAGTGACCAAACGTTTTAGCTCTTCCGCTTCATCGGCTTTAAAACCTAAATGGATATGGCGGATGACACCTTTACGGTCAATCAGATAAGACGACGGCATCGCCTGCACGGCAAACTGTTGGGCGCATTGTTCCTGAATGTCGGCGGCTATGGTGAAGCTGGCGGGGTATTTAGCAAGAAAATTGTCCGCATCCGCCGTATTTTCGTCCATATTGACACCGATCATCTGCAAGCCACGGTCTTTAAGTTCGCTATTAAGGGCGTTCAAAAATGGGAAAGATTTGGCGCAAGGCCCACACCAAGAAGCCCAAAAATCGACATATAACACTTGCCCCCGCCACTGTTTTAGGGTTAAGGTTTTTTTGTCAGCGACCGTGTTAAGTTGGCAGTCGGGAACAGTGTCACCCAATTTTGCGGCAGTCGCCGTCTGTATCAAAGTGCCTGCCAACGTTAGGCAAGAGAGCAAAAGTTTAATGCGTTTATTCATTTGTTGTTATTATTGTTATAAATACAGTGGCTTAAGTCGTGGATAGCTGTTAACCCGTTATCGGCTATGGGCAGTTTTAACTTATTGGTTTTGTGCCGTGACAGTGGCAGTGCCTGTGACTTTACCTGCGCTGTTCAGGCAATTATAGTTTAATGCGTAACTTTCCGCCGGTGCCCCCGTCTTATTGACCCTGATGTCATAAACGCCGTTACCGCCACTGACAATCGCCGCCGGACTGGCAACCGTATCGCCATCAACCGCATCGGTGACGTTTTTCGCCAAAACGCCCTTAATAAGCTGGACGCTGATGAGTGGTGATCCGACCGGAGCCAAATCCCGTACGGTCACTTTCAGGTTGGTGGTGGCACCGTTGGCGTTGCTTGAGCAGGTGACATGATAAAAATCGGTTGCCCCGGCGGTGGCGCCTAACCCGCCATTGAGGGTGACGGCGGCGGATAATGGCGAGTAAGTGCAAAAGCCCAGTAACAGGGTGCTGGCAAATGCTTTGGTTAACATGCTGGTGTTCATAAGGTATCCTCGTGCTTAACTGGCGCGTTACTGGTTGGTGAGCTGAAAAATGTCGGTGCCGTTATGTTGCTGGTCACCGGTTTGGCAATGGTATTGCACCGAGTAGTTCACTACGCCCGCCGCCGTTTTATCAACGGTCAGGTAAAAAAAGCCGTCAGTGCCGGGCTGGTAAACTCCGGGACTATAACTGGCATCACCGTTAACGGCATCTGTAGTGTTGGTGGCGGTATTGTCGCGGATGATTTGGAGGCTGACCTTAGGGGTGGTTGCGGAGTTATTTTTAATGGCCGCATAAAGGTGGGCGGTAGAGCCTGTGCCATCGTTGTAACAATGCACCTGATAGTAATCAATCGAGGTATTGGCACTGCCTAAAGAGCCGGAAATATCATGGGCATGGGCAAGGTTTGCCTGTCCTAATGCCGTTAATGAGCATAGGGCGAGCAACAGGGGCGTTTTTTTCATAAGTCTTCCTCGTGGTTTATTTATGGTCTGGCGTAGGTACATACGCCAACATTTTTAGTGTGAGGCGAGGGCTTTCAGTTTGCTGG
>JACXTQ010000077.1 GCA_016919605.1 Methylovulum sp. | reverse complement strand
TGTTTTTAAAGTAGTAAAAAGCTGTTTCTTGAGAGAGCCTGTCGAACCATGACCGGATTAACCGCCCACCCTTCGACCAGCTCCACCACAAGGGTGGTCTGGGGACAGGCGAACGGCAAATTCTATCTTGTTGATATTACAGATAAAAATCCTTAACTTAATGGCAGTGAGCGTCTGATGCAGGAACAAGACAGGTAATGGGTTCTTTTCATTCAGAACCCCTTGGGCTGCAATGTAAGAGTGCCAAGCATTGTAAAAAAAACGAGGTAAGCGCAGTCAGTAGGGCCAATACAAGGGTGTACGCACTCTACTGGCTGCCAATACAGCTTAACCCTTAAGCAAACGGATGCTCAAGGATAATGGTTTCGTCACGATCCGGGCCGGTCGATAGGATGGTGACTTTAATGCCTACCAAGTCTTCAATACGTTTGATATAGGCTTTAGCGTTGTCGGGTAGTGCGTCATAGTCGGTGACACCGGCGGTGATGCCGCTCCAGCCGGGCATGTCTTCAATAATCGCTTCGCATTGTTCGTATTGGTCGGCACCTAAAGGGGCGATGTCGGTCACTTCGCCTTTTAAGCGATAACCGGTGCAGATACCGACGGTTTCCAAACCATCCAAGACATCCAGCTTGGTTAGGCAAATGCCGCTTAAGCTGTTCAGTTTGGCGGATTTACGCATGGCCACGGCATCAAACCAGCCGGTGCGGCGTTTACGTCCGGTGGTTGCGCCGACTTCAAAGCCTTTGACACTCAAATGTTCGCCGTTGGCATCGTGCAGTTCGCTAGGGAAGGGGCCGTTGCCGACACGGGTTGAATAAGCTTTGGTGATGCCCAGCACATAATCAAAATCTAACAGGCCTACGCCGCTACCGGTGGCCGCCCCGCCAGCGGTGGTGCTGGAAGAGGTGACATAAGGGAAAGTGCCGTGATCGACATCCAATAACGCGCCTTGGGCACCTTCAAACAATAGGTTGCTGCCTGCGGCTTGGTGACGGTACAGCACTTCGCTGACATCGCACAACATCGGTTTGATGTGCTCGCCAAAAGCTAAGGTTTCATCCAAGGTTTGTTGGTAGTCAACGGGATCGGTGTGGAAATACTCGGTGAGCATGAAGTTATGGTATTCCAGCAATTCTTTCAGTTTTTCGGCGAAGCCTTGTGGGTTTTTAAAGTCACCCGCCCGCAAACCCCTGCGTCCGGCTTTGTCTTCATAAGCGGGGCCTATGCCGCGTCCGGTGGTGCCGATAGCTTTGCTGCCACGCGCTTTTTCGCGGGCTTGGTCAATGGCGACATGCACGGGTAAGATCAGGGTACACGCGTCGCTGATTAACAGGCGGTTGCGGACGTTAATGCCGGCTGTTTCAAGAATTTCGATTTCTTCCATCAGGGCTTTGGGGGAGAGCACCACGCCGTTGCCAATCAGGCATTGCACGTTATCGTGGAGGATACCGGACGGGATCAGGTGCAAAATGGTTTTTTCGCCTTTGATGACCAGCGTGTGCCCGGCGTTATGGCCACCCTGAAAGCGGACAACGCCCTGCGCTTGTTCGGTCAATAAATCGACCAGCTTCCCTTTTCCTTCGTCACCCCATTGAGTGCCGATAACAATGACATTTTTTCCCATGATAACTCCAATTACGTCTGCATAGATGCAGTGGGTAGGGCAAGGTTTTAGGCCGTTGCCGAATTTAAAGGTTTAACAACCCAATGTTGCTGTTCTTGTTCTAAAATCGCGGTGCAGCCGTATTCGGCTGCACCACCTGTTTGCCCAGGCAGTTGTTGGATGACGGGCCGTTGTTGGGCGCGTAAGTCCCTGATGGTGACGGCCAGTTCGGCATCGTCAACGCAGGGGGCAAAAATCAATTCGCGAGGCGTGCATTGGAAACTTTGTTTACTCAGTGCCGACAATAATTTTAAGTCGGCGCTGAAACCGGTTGCCGGCCGCGCCCGGCCAAAAATTTTGCCGATGTTGTCATAGCGTCCGCCACGGGCGATTTCTCGGCCCACACCAGGGACAAAGGCCGCGAAAACAATGCCGGTATGGTAATGGTAGCCGCGCAGTTCCGCCAAATCGAAGCTAATCGCCAGGTTCGGGAAGCGTAGCGACAATTGCTCGGCAATCGCAGTCAAATCGGCCAAGGCTTGGTTGACGGCGGCATTGGCGGGGGCTAAGACCGCCCGCGCTTTGTCCAGCACAACCGAGCCGCCGTTCAGCTCCGGCAAGGCCAAAAATATCTGTTTAAGATCGCTGTCGATGGCGTAGCCGTCCATCAGTTCGGCCAATTCGGGTTTGGCTTTGCGCTGCAAAATGTCGAACAATTCGCTTTCTTGTGCGTGGGATAAGCCCGCTTGTTCGGCCAAGGTGCGATAAATGCCGACATAGCCCAAATCCAGATGCACATCTTGCAGGCCGGTGATAGCCAGCATTTCCAACATCAGGCAAATCACTTCAAAATCGCTTTCCTTACCGGCGTGTCCGTACAGCTCCGCGCCGATTTGCATGGGGCTGCGGGTTTTTTCCAGCGGGTCGCCACGCGTATGCAGCACTGTGCCCGCATAACACAGCCGGGTCGGCCACGCTTGTTTAAGGTTGTGGGCATCTATCCTGGCAACCTGCGGGGTCATGTCGGCACGGATACCGAGCATTTCGCCGCTGATTTGGTCAGTCAGCTTAAAGGTTTGCAAATCCAAATCATGGCCGGAACCGATTAACAAAGAGTCCAGAAAATCGATAAAGGGCGGTATGACCAAGTTGTAACCCCAGCAGGCAAAGCTATCCAGGAGCTTGTTGCGCAAAGCTTCCAGATGCCGGGCTTCGGGCGGCAAGGTTTCTTCAATGCCTTCGGGCAAAAGCCACGAGTTTTTTTGTTGCATGTTTTTTAAGTCCCACTCAAACAAAACGCCCCGCCTAGGCGGAGCGTCTTGGTGTTTTGATAAATCTGTAAGATAGATAGCTTACTTCATTTTGTCTGTTTCTTAAAATATTGGAAGAAATCAGAGTCAGGATCAAGCACCATCATACTTGAATTGGTGAAGGTCTTTTTGTAGGCGTTCAAGCTACGGTAGAAGGTAAAGAACTCAGGGTCTTGGCCATAGGTTTGCGCATAGACTTCTGCGGCTTTGGCATCGCCTTCACCGCGCAACTTTTCGGCATCACGGTAAGCGTTGGCCAAGGTGACTACGCGTTGCCTATCGGCATCGGCGCGTATGCGCTCCGCCGCTTCCGCGCCTTGGGAGCGGAACTCACGCGCCACCCGTTCCCGTTCGGCCTCCATACGGCTGAACACCGAGGCGCTGACTTCATCCGGCAAGTCAATGCGCATAACTTGCACGTCAATAATATCCATGCCCAAATTGGCGGCTATCGCCTTGGAATTGTTAATTAAAATTTCGCGGATGGCGCTGCGGTCAGTGGACACCAGTTGTTTGATGTTGCGCTTGCTAAATTCGCCCCGGAATGCATCCTTGATGATTTGATCCAGGCGCAAATTAGCTTGGTCAATGTCACCCGCCACTACGGTGTAAAACTTGGTGACATCACCTATCCGCCATTTTACAAACGAATCGACGATGACGTTTTTCTTTTCGGCGGTCAAAAAGCGCTCCGGCCTGGAATCCATCGTCTGGATACGCGCATCAAACAGTTTGACGGTGTTGATGAGCGGCATCCTAAAGTGCAGACCCGGCTCGTAATCGCTTCTGATGATTTCACCAAAGCGGAATTTGATGGCTTTTTCGGTTTCCTTGACGGTAAACAGACTCATCATGGCGGCGATCAGCAGCGTGCCGACCACGCCAGCGGCTATCTTGTTCTGTATCATTGACGACCCCTTACATCACGGCCACGACTGGTAGCCCGATCAACACCGTGCTCATCTATAGCCGTTGCCGGCAATTGTGACGGCGTAGCCGCTTGCTCATTGCCGCTTGACACCGGGTTGCTGTTGGCGGGCGGGTTGACTGGCTTATGTTGCATCATTTTGTCCAACGGCAGATAGATCATATTGTTGCCGCCTTTCACGTCAACCATAACCGTATTGGTTTCAGAAAACACCGTTTCCATAGATTCGATATACAGGCGTTTGCGGGTAATGTCAGGCGCTTTGCTGTATTCGGCATAGAGCTTGCTGAAACGGCTGGTTTCACCTTCCGCTTGTGCGATGACTTGCTCTTTATAACCTTCGGCTTCCTGCAACTTTCTGGCCGCCGCACCGCGTGCCTTAGGCACGACATCGTTGGAATAGGCCTCGGCTTCGTTAATGAGGCGTTGTTCGTCCTCACGAGCCTTAATGGCATCGGCAAAGGCGTTTTGCACTTGCTCAGGCGGTTGGGCATCTTGCAGGTTGACGCTGGTTATCTGGATGCCGGATTTGTACTGATCCATGACATCTTGAATCTCCTTTTTGATTTGGGTGACAATTTCGCTACGGCCTTCGGTCAGGACAAAATCCATCGTACTGCCGCCGATCACGCCGCGCTGGGCGCTTTCGGTGACTTGTTTCAAGGTGGCTGACGGATTGACGACATTAAAGATAAAATCTTTAGCATCCTTGACTTGGTATTGTACCGCTAGACGTACATCGACATAGTTCTCGTCTTTGGTCAGCATCAGGGCTTCTTTTGGTACCGAGCCGCTGGCCTGTTCGCTGCCCGCGCTCCGGTAGCCGACTTCAATAAAGCGCTGTTGTTTGACGTTAACGATATTGACTTGTTCGATGGGGGCGGGGATATGCCAATGCAAGCCGGATTGGGTAATCAGGGTATATTTGCCAAAGCGGGTTTCAACGCCGTGGTTACCTTCATCAACGACGTAAAAGCCACTTAAGCCCCATAAAAATACCGCCGCACCGGCGGCAATGGCGGCCAGCCCGGCCATAGGGCGGCCTGGGTCGTTGACCGAACCGCCGCCACCGCCACCGCCACCGCCACCGCCGCCACCAAACAGCTTGCCTAATTTTTCTTGTAAAGATCGGATGGCTTCATCAAGGTCAGGAGGCCCGTTTTGGTCTCCTCGCCCGCTCCACGGGTCTTTTTTATCGCCGCCAGGTTCATTCCACGACATATTTTGCTCCATATCGGATTACTTTTATTTTATCCCGCAGGATGTGTGTGACTACCCACTTAAAGAAGGGGAGGTAGGGTACGGCTTAACCCGCATCATGGTTAAGGGGGAGCCGGATGTTAACTGTTCGGTATGAAAATGTTTTCCCGCTGCCCATAAGACAATGGACACGCCGGGTCGCCCAAGGTTCGATGTCGGGCCTTATGGCAAGCCACTTTCCGGCAGGAAGCAGCCAGACTTGCCCGCTATTCTAGCGTAAATACCTGAAAAGGCGAAAATACCCGCAGGCGGGTCAGGCAACCGGCGGTGGTCGTTTTAGGGCTATCCGTCTTGTGTCTTTACGTCCTTCAACAAGCCTAAGTGTTTGACATCTATTTGAATGAGCAATTCGCTGGCACCTAGCTCATCAATATCCTCGGCAATTATTTTTGCGCAAGAAAATAATTTTGCCCGGATATTGGCTTGTTGTGGGGTCAAAAAGCAACGCCGGGTCACTTTACTGCTGGCAAACAACTCAACCAAGACTTGCACCAACAGCTCAAGCCCTACGCCAGTTTCCGCCGATAGCCAAACCCGCACGGGATTGCCGGCATCATCCCGGTCAATATGGGGGCTTATGCCATCAAGCAGGTCAATTTTATTGAACACTTCAATTTGCCTGACGGTGTCGGCGTTAATGTCAGCCAGCACCACGTTGACCTGATCAATGATGGTGTCACGGTCATCGCTGTGGGCATCAATGACGTGCAGCAACAGTTCCGCCTCGCTAGCCTCTTGCAAGGTCGATTTAAACGCGGCGACCAGCTCATGCGGCAGATGGCGGATGAACCCTACAGTGTCCGCCAAGACAATTTCGCTGTTGTTGGCCAACTGCACACTGCGCAAGGTCGGGTCTAGGGTGGCAAACAACTGGTCGGCGGCATAAATGCCCGCGCCGGTCAATTGGTTGAACAGCGTTGATTTACCGGCATTGGTATAGCCGACTAGGGATACGGTGGGAATTTCGGCTTTTTTGCGCTGGCTGCGGCCCTGATGGCGTTGTTTCTCGACCTTATCCAGGCGTTGCTGAATTTGTTTGATACGCGCCGCCAGCAACCTACGGTCAGTTTCCAACTGGGTTTCGCCAGGGCCTCTTAAGCCGATACCACCTTTTTGCCGCTCCAAGTGTGTCCAGCCACGCACCAAGCGGGTGGACAGATGCTTAAGCTGCGCCAGTTCGACTTGCAATTTGCCTTCAAACGATTGCGCCCGCTGGGCAAAAATATCCAAGATTAGGCCGTTCCTATCGACCACCCGCACCCCTAGAAAACCTTCCAGGTTACGTTCTTGGCTGGGCGATAGCGGGTGATTGACTAACACGACATCAGCGGCATAGTCTTGGACGGCGGTTTTTAGCTCTTCAAGCTTGCCCGTACCCATAAAATATTTGGCATCGGGACGTTTACGGCTGCCTGTGACGACATAGACAGGATCAGTTCCGGCAGATTTGGCCAACTCTTTTAGTTCTGCAAGATCTTCCTGTCCATGATGAAAGGTCAGGTGAACAAGGATGGCCCGTTCACCCGAATCGGGGCGGTCAAACAATTAGTGCCTCATTAAAGCAGTCAGGGGAGGGGGAATGGCTATGCCGGCAAAAAACCATCAGAGGCTTATTCATCACTTGATTCGTCGCCTTCACGGCTCATTTTGACCGCTTTGCTGGGGACTATCGTGGAAATGGCGTGTTTATAGACCATTTGGCTAACGGTGTTTTTCAGCATAATCACATACTGGTCAAAAGAATCGACTTTTCCTTGCAGCTTAATGCCGTTGACCAGAAAAATGGATACGGGGGTATGTTCTTTTCTGAGTGTGTTTAAAAAATTGTCCTGCAAATTTTGGCCTTTTGACATCCGATTTCTCCTTATTTTTATAGAAATGCTGGTTAAGATAACTGCAATTATCAGTCAATACAAATCATAATCTGGCAGGCAAAGCGCATTGCTTTGCCCATTAACCAGATTTTACCAATAGATTCGATGACTTGCTTTTAATTTTATATGAGGTTTTCAATTTGACCACCAGAATGCGATAAGTGCCCAGGCTTAAGAAGCTATCGGGCGCTATCAGCAACGTTTGTCTGTTGTGGGGCTTGATTCGGCCAAACATACTTGAATGGCTGATATGGGTATGGCTGTCCTGAATTTCAATATGCAAAAATAATGCAAAAGTGGTTATTACCGTATCCGGCAGAATCCGCACCGCCATCCAATCCTGTACATGGGCTATTTCCCAGCCTAACGCCTTACTATATCTAAGCGTTTGCCCACTGAGTTGGCAACGTGCCAGCACCCAGCGATAATGGGCCACTAAGGCCATTGCCAGCAAAATCTGCACCATTATCGGCAAGCCATTACTAAAACTGGCGCACAAAGCCAAACCATGCACCAGTTTTAGTGCCGTTATTAAGTGTTTTGAGGTGGTTAACGGGAAAAGGGTCATGAGGGCGTTAACAGCGTCGGCCTCTTAGGCCAATATACCCCTACTATCGGCCAAATCAATTTACCCTATCCGTTTTCCTGCACCGCTTTGACATAAAGCGTCGCGCCAATGACCGCAGCGGGTGCGATCAAAATGTTCACCACGGGTAAGGTCAAGCCCATCATGGTGATGCCGCCAAAGCTCAAGGCGCCCAAACGCATGTCTTTGGCCAATTGTTTTTGCTCAGGGAACAACACGCCTGCGTTTTCCAGCGGAAAGGCCAGATATTCCAGGGCCATGCCCCATGCGCCAAACAACGCCCATAAAAATGGCGCGACAATATTAAGGCCAGGGATCATAAACAGCACCAGCAAGGGCAGGGCGCGGGTACCAAGATATAAGACCCGTTGCAATTCCGCCGCCATCACTTTGGCTATGGGTTGCTCGGCCATGACGGTATCGCCGCCGCTCACCAAGGCTAAGGTTTTTGCCGCCAGTTTACCGTAAAAAGGTGCCGCCAAAATATTGGCCATGACCGTAAAAGTGAAAAATCCGGCGATAAAAAAACAAATGAAAAACAACGGCCATAACACCCAATCCAACCAACTGAGCCAAGCGGGTATGAACTGGTGTATGAGGCTATTGATGTAGTGATAACCCAGTGCCAACGCCACGGCGTAAACCCCTAAATTAATCAGCAAGGGCATTAACAAAAAGGCCCGCAATTCGGGGTGCATCAACAGCCCTAAGCCTTTAAAAAAATAGCCGACAGCCACCAGAGGGTTGTTGATTTTTTTAGCCACTATCATCGTAAATTTTCCATAGTTTCGGCAGATGGCATCATCACCACGCCACGTTCAGTCACAATAGCGCTAATCAACGCCGCCGGAGTCACGTCAAAAACCGGATTCCAAGCACTGACCAGCGAGTCTGGCGTATGGTAACAGGCGGGCAACAATTCTTGGGCATGGCGTTGTTCAATTTCAATGCCGTCACCTGACGGGATGCTCCAATCTATGGTGGTGGTGGGCGCGACCACCATCAGCTTTACCTGATGGTGCCGTGCCAGCACCGCCAGCGCGTAAGTGCCGATTTTGTTCGCCGTGTCGCCATTGGCGGCGATGCGGTCGGCGCCGACAATCACCCAATCAATCGCGCCCGATTTCATCAGCCAAGCCGCCGCCGAATCGGCGATCAGCGTCACTGGAATGCCTTCTTGCGACAATTCCCACACCGTTAACCGCGCCCCTTGCAACCAAGGGCGGGTTTCGCCGGCAAAAACCGCCACATCTTGGCGTTGCCGGACGCTGCGGATCACCCCCAAGGCCGTACCGTAACCGCCTGTCGCCAACGCCCCGGTATTGCAATGGGTCAAGATACCTTGAGCATGACCGATTATGTCCGCGCCAAGTTCCCCCATGCGGTGGTTGGCGGCCACATCATCAGCATGAATGCCTTGCGCACACGCCAATAAGGCGACTAATGGTTGCTCATCGGCTTGCTCCAGCGCGGTTTTCATGGTGGCCAAGGCCGTAAACAAGTTAACGGCGGTAGGGCGAGATTGCGCCAGCATCGCCATATCCGTCGCCACCTTTTCCCGCCATTGCGTAGGGCTGGCACGGTAATGCCGATAGGCCGACAACACCACGCCATAAGCCGCCGCAATGCCGATGGCGGGCGCACCCCGCACCCGCATGGTGGCAATGGCATCATGCACCCCTGCTGCATCGTCATAGACATCGTAAGCGATAGTTTCCGGCAGTTGCCGCTGGTCCAATACTTTTAAAGCGTCGCCCGTCCATTGCAGGGCTTGTACAGTCAATTTAGTCATGTGTAGAAAAACGATAGTTGGGAAAAGTGAGTTTGGCAAAGCCTTATCGGGCAATGCACAGGTTTTTTGACACCGCAGGCAAAACATAGCGGCATTTTATTACAGAGTGATGGGCAATGATTTAAAGTTTTGTTGCCACGGCGCTATCTTCAAAGATGGTGCTGGGTGTTGGCTCGTGTTACGGCAAGGAACAAGCAAGTATTGCAAAGAGTCAAAAACCGATGTTTTGAAAATTGTTAATGACCAAAACAGCATAATTTTGTATAGTGTTACAGTTCGTTTATTGATAACGGGATGCGTCCTTTCGGGTTCATCCCGTTTTGCACATTTGAGGTAACGTGTTTGACTAAGTCTGCTTTATTAGTGTTAGAAGATGGTACGGTATTTAGTGGTGTATCCGTAGGTGCAGACGGCTGTTCGGTCGGTGAGGTAGTGTTTAACACCGCCATGACCGGATACCAGGAGATTCTCAGCGACCCGTCATACGCCCAACAAATTGTCACCCTGACTTATCCGCACATCGGCAACGTGGGGACAACCCCTGAAGATGACGAATCGGTGGGCGTGTTCGCCAGCGGTCTGGTAATTAGGGATTTACCGTTGCTGGCCAGCAACTGGCGTAGCCAAAAAACCTTACAACAGTATTTGTTGGACAATAAGGTGGTGGCGATTGCCGAAATTGACACCCGCAAGCTGACCCGTCTGTTACGTGACAAAGGGGCGCAACGTGGCGCGATAGTCGCCGGAGATGCCGTTGATGTGGCGACCGCCACCGCCGCGATAGCCGGATTTTCCGGTCTAAAAGGCTTGGATTTGGCTAAGGAAGTCACCACCGCCGACAGTTACGAGTGGACGGAAACCATCTGGTCGCTACAAGATGGGCATCTGCCTGGTGTCAATCTGACCAAGCATGTCGTGGCCTATGATTTTGGCATCAAACGCAATATTCTCCGTTTGCTGGTCAATCGTGGTTGCCGTGTCACGGTCGTACCTGCAAAAACACCCGCCGCCGAGGTGATGGCAATGAAACCGGATGGCGTGTTCCTGTCCAATGGTCCGGGCGATCCCGAACCGTGTACCTATGCGATTGCCGCCATCAGCGAAATTTTAGCCAGTAAAACCCCTGTGTTCGGCATTTGTTTAGGCCATCAACTGCTGGCCTTAGCCAGCGGCGCGAAAACCGAGAAAATGAAATTCGGCCATCATGGCGCCAACCATCCGGTGCAGGAGATCGCCACCGGGCGGGTCATGATCAGCAGCCAAAACCACGGCTTTGCCGTTAACGAAGCCAGTTTGCCCACAAACTTGATCGCCACCCACCGTTCCTTGTTTGATGGCAGTCTACAAGGCATCAAACGGACGGATGTGCCCGCGTTTAGTTTTCAGGGGCATCCTGAAGCAAGCCCAGGCCCGCATGATGTCGATGGCTTGTTTGATGAGTTTATGGCGATGATGGCTTAGGTTTTTTTAAACTTAGCTTTGGGATAACACCCTGTATGGTATACCTTATAAAAATTGAGTTATCAGTTTTTTTCAACGTCTTATGGGGTGTGTGTAAAAAAGTAGCAACTTGTTATCCTAGGTGTTTAAAAAAGATATATGACTGTTCATGAAATAGATGTTTTTAAAGATATTCCAACCAGTCTAACAGCTAATGTCATGAATTTTCTTGCAGAGGCGGCTGTTGTTTGCCTAAGCGAACAAGGGCATGGAACAGATGTATCGTTAGAGGTTTTTGGTTGTGTGAACGGTCGTATTGTCTTGTCATGGTTATTTGACGTAACACCGCAGATAAAAGATGCTTGGCGTGATACACAAGAAACGACAGAATTCGGAGCAACATATTTAGCTATTTTGATAACTCATCACTTTACTCCTTTCAAAGTTATTGAACGCTCAAGAAAAAGAACAGGCTTTGATTATTGGTTAGGCGAAAAAGAAGATGACACTTATCCTTTTCAAAAAAAGGCGAGATTAGAAATATCAGGGATATTACAAGAAAATAAGGGTAATACACTTGCTAAGCGACAGCAGATAAAGCTAAATCAAACCAAACAAAGTGATAGCCTGAATTTACCTGCTTATATTGTTATTGTAGAGTTTGGTAAACCACAATCCTCGGTGGCAAGGAAATGAATAATCAAGTTAATGAACTGCATTCTAAAGCTATGGATATTGCTGAATCTGCTTTTTTTGCTAAACGGAAAGGTTCACATAACGAAGCAAAACGGTTATCTAATAAAGCTTTTGAATATGAGCTTGAAGCCGCTTTACTATTAGTTGACCAGCTAGAAGTAGAACCAACACGGTCAATTTTATTTAGAAGTGCGGCTTGCTTAGCTTTTGATGCCGAACAATATTCTCAAGCAGAAAAGATGATTGATTACGGATTGAAAGGAAATCCTCCCAATGAGGTTAAAAATGAATTGGAAGAGTTGCGGCTAGAGCTACAAGAAATTAGCGCGGTTGAAAAAGCAGTAGCAGAACAAAAATCAGATATTCTGAATATTCATTTCAATGATGGCAAAGCTGTCAGCACGGGAAAAATAAAACTGGACTTTTTTGCTCCTATTGTTAACAGTTTCAATGATCTTAGGCAAGCTATCTCCCACTCCTATTTTTTTTATGGAGACGATTTAGAAATAATCGCTAGCACTGGTGGTTCTTTTAATCTTTTTTTAAAGCCGATAGAAAACAATCCGCAAAACGAAATTTTCAAAAAAGAATATCCTTTGGAAAATAGATTAGGTGACATTATTAATTTTTCTAATGATATTAATTTGTTACGAGGTTTGAGGTTAAATGAAAAAGAAATAAGAGCACTTAAAGCATTTTTGCGTTGTATTTCCAGAAAAGAAGCGTCAATTAATTTTCATTTTAATGCTTTGAATGGCGAAAAAATTAATTATCAAATTGATAAGACAAAATCAGAATCTATCTTAAAAGCTATAGATAACTTAGATTATAGTGATGACAAAAAATATCTATATGAAGGTGCTTTTGTAGCTATTAATCTAGAATTAAAAACTTTTAGATTTTTGCCTAATGGGCAAAATAATTCAATCGATGGAAAAATTTGCGAATCTGTCTTTAGCGAAATAAAAAAAGTATCCTTTGTTGGTTATTACAGTATAGAAATACTAAGACATGAGACTAAAAGTGCTGGGGATGAAAAAATTAAAATTAAAAACACGCTTACTCAAATTTATAAAAATGATTTACCCGACGAAGAAACCTTAAATAGCAATTGAAGATGAGCGTAATACTTAACAAGTACCTGCTAACCAGGTCTTGATTATCACTATTGGCAATGCGTTAATGTGGCTGATATTGCAACTGAAAAACAGCTACGACTGTTCTAAATGGGACTAAATCTATGCTAACCCTTAATTTTGATGCCTCAACCGAACAAGCCCTTAAAGCGTTGGCGCAAACCCAACAAAGAAGTATTGAGCAGGTGTTGGCCGAAGCCTTGCGGCTTTATCGTGATGAGGAATTGCAGGAAAACCAAGAGCTTAATCAATTGGCTGATGAGCGCCTGAATGACGGTCAAAAAACCGTCCGTGTTTCTTTGAATGATTTATAAAAACGCACTATGCGATAGCGTTAAATCCTGATTCGGTTATCAACGATAAGGCTTTAGCATGTACGCATTAGAGTTCTCCGTGAGCAATTTAAGGCTAAATTGGCGGAGCGTTTGCAAAATCCCTGTATCCCATCCGCACACATTGGCAAAAGCCGTTATAAAATTAAATTACGCAACGCGGGTTATCGTTTAGTGTATGAAGTACGCGATAATGAACTAATAATCATCGTCATTGCCGTTGGCAAACGTGAACGAAATGCCGTGTATCGCCTTGCCGACAGTAGAAAATCTTAACTTTTGAAGAGAATATGCCCAAAAGAACCGACATAAAATCCATCTTATTATTAGGCGCAGGCCCCATCGTCATTGGTCAGGCTTGCGAATTCGATTACTCCGGCACCCAAGCGTGCAAGGCTTTGCGTGAAGAGGGCTACCGCGTGATTTTGGTCAACTCCAATCCCGCGACGATTATGACCGACCCCGAAATGGCGGACGCGATTTATATCGAGCCTATCGACTGGCAAACTGTGGAAAAAATCATCGCCAAAGAACGCCCCGATGCCATTTTGCCGACTATGGGCGGGCAAACCGCGCTCAATTGCGCCTTAGCTTTAGATAAGCACGGGGTCTTGGCAAAGTACAACGTGGAAATGATAGGCGCGACCAAAGAAGCGATTAACAAGGCCGAAGACCGCCAACTGTTTAACGATGCGATGGCGCGTATCGGTTTTGAGGTCGCCAAGTCAAAAACCGCCCATACGATGGAAGAAGCGCTGGCGGCGCAAAAAGAAGTCGGCTATCCGACCGTGATCCGCCCGTCCTTTACCATGGGCGGCAGTGGCGGCGGCATTGCCTACAATAAAGAAGAGTTCATGGAGATTTGTGAACGCGGCCTGGATTTATCGCCTACCAATGAACTGTTGATTGAAGAATCGGTGTTGGGCTGGAAAGAATACGAGATGGAAGTCGTGCGCGACCACAAAGACAATTGCATCATCGTCTGTTCGATTGAAAACTTCGATCCGATGGGGGTGCATACCGGCGACTCGATTACCGTGGCTCCTGCGCAAACTTTGACCGATAAAGAATATCAAATCCTGCGTAACGTCTCTTTGGCGGTGTTGCGCGAAATTGGCGTGGACACCGGCGGTTCTAATGTGCAAGTGGCGATCAATCCGGTGGACGGACGTTTGATTGTCATTGAAATGAACCCACGGGTATCGCGCTCCTCGGCCTTGGCTTCTAAAGCTACGGGCTTCCCGATTGCCAAAGTCGCCGCCAAGTTGGCGGTGGGTTTTACGCTGGACGAATTGCAAAATGAGATTACCGGCGGGGCGACCCCCGCCTCGTTTGAGCCTAGCATCGACTATGTCGTGACTAAGGTGCCGCGCTTTACCTTTGAAAAATTCCCGCAAGCCGATGACCGATTGACCACACAAATGAAATCGGTTGGCGAAGTCATGGCGATAGGCCGTACTTTCCAAGAATCCTTGCAAAAAGCTTTGCGGGGCTTGGAAATTGGCATTAGCGGGCTGGATGAAATCATCGACCTGCACGCTGATGAAGCGTTGGACAAAATCCATAGGGAAATGCGCCATCCTGGCCCTGACCGTCTGCGCTATGTCGCTGATGCTTTCCGTATCGGCATGAGCCTGGATGAAATCCATGAAGTTTGTAAAATTGACCCGTGGTTTTTGGCGCAAATTGAAGATTTGGTGTTGTCTGAAAAAGCTTTGGCGACCAAAACCCTGTCCACGCTCAAAACGGGTGAGCTGTATAAACTGAAACGTAAGGGCTTCTCTGATGTGCGCTTGGCAAAATTGTTGGGCACGTCAGAAATTGAGGTGCGTAACACCCGCCATAAGCAAAACATCCGTCCGGTTTATAAACGTATAGATTCCTGCGCGGCTGAATTTGCTTCCGATACCGCTTATCTGTTCTCAACCTACGAGGAAGAGTGCGAAGCGCGGGTGTCCGATAGGGAAAAAATTATTATTCTGGGCGGTGGCCCTAACCGTATCGGCCAAGGCATTGAGTTTGACTATTGCTGCGTTCACGCGGCACTGGCGTTGCGTGAAGATGGTTACGAAACCATCATGATTAACTGCAACCCAGAAACTGTTTCCACTGACTTTGACACCTCCGACCGCTTGTATTTTGAGCCGTTGACCTTGGAAGATGTCTTGGAAATCGTCCATCTGGAGCAACCTAAAGGGGTGATTGTCCAATATGGCGGCCAAACCCCGCTGAAATTGGCCCGCGCCTTGGAAGCGGCGGGTGTGCCGATTATTGGCACTTCGCCAGATTCGATAGATTTGGCGGAAGACCGTGAGCGTTTCCAAAAATTGTTGGAACGCCTGAACCTGAAACAACCGCCCAATGCCACCGCCCGCTCTGTCGATCAGGCGATTAACGCGGCTAAAGAGCTGGGTTATCCGCTGGTGGTACGCCCATCTTATGTGTTGGGTGGTCGGGCGATGGAGATTGTCGTCAACGAAGAAGGCTTGCAACGCTATATGAAAGAGGCGGTGAGTGTCTCTAACGATTCGCCGGTATTGCTTGACCGCTTCCTTGATGATGCCGTGGAAATGGATGTTGATGCCATTTACGATGGCGAGCGTATCCTGATCGGTGGCCTAATGGAGCATATTGAGCAAGCGGGCGTGCATTCCGGCGATTCCGCCTGTTCTTTGCCACCTTATGATTTGCCCGCCCATCTTCAAGACCAGTTGCGTGAGCAAGTTGCCAGAATGGCGGAAGCCTTAGGGGTGCGTGGCTTGATGAACACTCAGTTTGCCATCCAAGGCGAAGATATTTATGTGCTGGAAGTCAATCCTAGAGCCTCCAGAACCGCACCTTTTGTCTCCAAAGCTACGGGCTATCAGTTGGCAAAAATCGCCGCACGGGTGATGGTGGGGCAAACTTTGGCACAACAAGGCGTGACCGAAGAGCGCATCCCCGATTATTATTCCGTTAAGGAAGCGGTGTTCCCGTTTGTGAAATTTCCTGGTGTTGACCCGCTCTTAGGGCCGGAAATGAAATCGACCGGCGAGGTTATGGGCGTGGGTAAAACCTTCGGCGAAGCCTTTGCCAAATCGCAACGGGCGGCGGGGGTCAATTTGAATGCCAGCGGCAAGGTATTGATCAGTATCCGTGATGCCGATAAGGCCAAAGCTCCCGAAATTGCCCATATGTTGGTGGACAAAAAATATGAGATTGTCGCTACGGGTGGCACGGCCAAGTATTTGCGGGAGAAGGGCATACCCTGCGAGTTGGTTTACAAGGTCAATGAAGGGCGGCCCAATACTGTGGACATGATTAAGAATGGGCAAATCCAATTGATCATTAACACTACGGTCGGCAAAAAAGCCATTTCCGATTCTTTCACCATGCGCCGCGAAGCCTTACAAAACCGTGTGCCGTATTACACCACTATGGCGGGTGCACGGGCTGCCTGTTTTGCTTTGGGTGAGCTGGATGCCGGTGATGTCGCCTGTTTGCAAGACTTACATAACAGTTTAAAGCAATCTTAAGCTTGATAATAGCAAGCTAAGACACAAAAAATAATTGGAGTTTTTGATAAAAATGAGTAAAGTACCACTTACTGTCAAAGGTGCGGAAAAATTACGCGCCGAACTGGAAGAACTAAAATCCGTGGTCAGGCCGCGCATTATCGCCTCAATAGCCACAGCCCGCGCCCACGGGGATTTAAAAGAAAACGCCGAATATCATGCAGCGCGTGAGCAACAAAGCTTTGCCGAAGGCCGGATTGCCGAAATTGAAGGCAAGCTGTCCAATGCTCAAGTGATCGATGTCACCAAGCTCGATGCCAACGGCAAAGTCGTGTTTGGCGCAACGGTAAAAATAGAAGATATCGATTCGGAAAAACAAGTGGTTTACCAAATCGTCGGTGAAGATGAAGCCAGTATCAAAGAAGGCCGTATTTCCATCGGCTCACCGATTGCCCGCGCCTTGATCGGCAAAGAAGCCGGGGATGTGGTGACGGTAAAAGCGCCTGCCGGCAACATTGAGTACGAAATTATTTCAGTCGAGTATCTTTAGATAACGATTTTGTTTAACAGGCGATGGATTGCAAACCGTTTCCATTAGACAGAAAAAGTAGTAATGCCGTTTTACCCATAACCAACCACACTTGTTGTTAGGAGACATAAAATATGAACGCATCGCAACGCTTATCTTCTGTTTTGACTATTGGAAGCGGTTTGTTAACGCTTAGCTTCAAAACCTCCCGCCCATTACTGGCAAATAGGATAAGGTGATTTTAACATTTGGCCTTAATTGGCCACGATGGTAATCCCTTGCAAGCTCTAGGTGCCTTAAGCCAATATTTTATCGACAGCCCCCCGTGTCGGGTTAGGCTTCCTGTCGGCTAAAACGCAGGTTTGCCGAAAACGCACATAATGAAGCTATTATTAATTTAATGGCTATAAAGCTCTAGTGCCTGCAAAGGCCTTAAAGCGGATTGCCTTACCGCCTCCGTTTCCTACAGAAAGTTTGTCATGCCATGAGGCTGTTATTATGTTAAAAAATGTTACTCCGCATAAAAAAAAATCAGCAAATCTTAAAATAGCCAGTGTTAGGCTGGCTATGGGTCTTTCATTAATTATGTTGGCCGGTTGCGCCCCTAAAGTCATGCACTCGTTTATCGTTGATGCCCCGGCAAAATATCCCAGTTCGTTAGTGATAAAAGAGATCGAAGTATTGCCTTTTGAAGGTAATGGCCAATACGGTCAAACCATTGGCATTTTGATCAAGAGCGGCATATCCCATGAAGGTTATATCAATGTCGTGCCTGCGGCAGGATATGTGGTTACTGGAAACTTAACCATTGGTGAAGTCTACAAGAACTCGCGTGAGAAAGCCTATGAATGTTCCGAATATGACCCCAATACCAAAAAATCCTACAAAAAAACCTGTTACAGCTATTACCATACCAAAAAAACAATCACCAAAGTGGGTTATATCTTGCAGGATAAAAGTTCCGGCAGCACAATCATAGGTGATTCGTTCACGTCTAATTTCGATAGGACGTGGGAGTCGAGCACCAGCGTGGCCGATGCAGAAGCATCCGCTTCAACCGATGATGCCATCATCACCGCCTCCATCGAAGAATTGGCGCAAAAAGTTGTCGCCGATGTCACCCCGCATAAAATGACGGTTTCGAGGGAACTGCAAAAAGGTAATGACGATAATATTGGCTTAGGTATAACCTATCTTGAAAAAGGCCGTGCTGACCAAGCTGTTGCGATTTGGGATCAGGTAATCAATCAATCATTAAAAACTGAAGACAAGGCCGCTGCTTATTACAATATTGGTGTCGTCAAAGAAAGCCAAGGGCTATACAAGGACGCGTTTGAACTTTACAGCAAATCCAATGTGCTGATGCCTAAAGACGAGCTGTATATGGAAGCCATGACCCGTGTGGAGAGCATGAAAAAAGATGAGGAAAAGACCAGGGCGCAAACTTTGGTGCAAGAGAGCGCTGCTTTTACTCCGCCACCTGTGGAGCCAACTGAACACGCCCATTCACGTTCCGCATCTCACCATCATCACAAGAAAAAACACCACCACTAAAATCACTGCCCTGTGTACCAGATTAATTTTTCAGTCAATTTGGCGCACAGGGTGATAGCTTTTATTGATGCGGTTAAGGGGGGCAGTATGAAGCAAAACATTTTTTCCATAGCGGCCAGCTTGGTTTTGTTGTTATCAGGCTGTGGGGGGCAACCAGCCTATCAATTGGCGATTCCTGTGGGTTCTTCTGATACCTTGGATGTCAGGGCGAAACAATTTAAAAGCGCACTCAACAAATATTCAACAGGGGCGGTTGCAGCCCAGCAAGAGGCTGACTACACGCCAGTGCTGCCTGCACCCACTCCAATTGTTTCATCTAACATTGCTTCAATGGAATCGGTTAACGCACCCAGTAAACCACTGCCTGCATTGGCTGGTGCTAGCGGACGCAAAGTCGCCTTGATCTTTGGCAACGAAACGTATACCCATTCCCCCTTAAGCAATCCGGTCAGGGATGCCAATAGTATGGCAGCCGCCCTGCAAGGGTATGGATTTGAAGTTATCAAAAAAACGAATGCGACACGGATGCAAATGCGTGAGGCCATAAGGCAATTTGGTGACAATATAAAAACGGCTCAAGTAGTATTGTTTTACTACTCTGGGCATGGTATGCAAGTCAAGGGCGAGAATTACCTTCTCCCCGTTGATGCCGATATTAAGAGAGAGTTTGAAGTCGCCGATCAAAGCATTGTCGTATCGTCAGTCTTAGGGGCGATAGAAGAAACTGGCCAACATAGTAACATCATCATCTTGGATGCGTGTCGGGATAACCCGTTCAAGGGATGGAGCAGGTCATCGACAGCGGGCTTGGCAAGAATGGACACCCCGCCCGGATCATTTTTGGCCTATGCCACCGCTCCAGGGTCGGTGGCAGCTGACGGAGAGCCAGGCAGTAACGGCTTATACACCAGCTATCTGTTAAAATATATGTCGATACCTGGCCTAAAAATTGAAGAAGTTTTCAAAAAGGTAAGGGTTGATGTTATGAGTCGTTCCGATGGATCCCAAGTGCCTTGGGAGTCCTCATCCTTAACTCAGGATGTTTATTTTATCCCCCAAAAATAACACGGCCACTTAGAAAAGAGGCTGGCTTTATGATGACAATAACGCCCTTACAGGGCGTTATTTACAATGGTAGCCGTCATTTTTTGGGGTTCAATCGATAAAGGACAGCAATCTGACCTATCGACTGGATCAGTTCAGCACCGGTCGCCCCACAAATTTTTTCGCCAATCAGCTTGCGTTCATCACGTTCAGCGCGTATTTTTACCTTAATAAGCTCGTGGCTATTTAAAGCCAGCTCAACTTCCGCAAGGACTGCATCAGTTAAGCCTGATTGGCCTATCATAACCACGGGCTTTAAGCTGTGGGCGTTGGCGCGTAGTTGTTTCTTATCTACAGAGTTCACTCTCTATTCCTGAAAATCAAAACATCATTTTACACTAAACAAAAGGTCTATGGGACGAAGTAAAAGCAGTAACCGTTGGATGCAGGAACATTTTGATGACGAATACGTCAGAATGGCGCAAGCGCAGGGCTACCGTTCACGGGCGGTGTTCAAGTTGAGTGAAATCCAAGAAAAAGACCAGGTCATTAAGCCGGGGATGAACGTGATTGACTTAGGGGCGGCCCCAGGGGGCTGGTCACAGTTTGCCAGGCCTTTGATAGGCAAAAGCAACAAGCTGATTGCCTTGGATATTTTGCCTATGGAAGACTTGGAAGGCGTGGATTTTATCCAAGGTGATTTTCGTGAAGAGGCGGTATTGGCGGAGCTTTACCGGGTGCTTGACAATGCCCCCATCCATCTGGTCATGTCCGATATGGCCCCTAATATGAGCGGCAACAATAGCATTGACCAGCCCCGCGCCATTTATTTGGGGGAGTTGGCGTTAGACACAGCAAAAACCGTGCTGGCAAAAAATGGCAGTTTTTTAGTCAAATTATTTCAGGGCGAAGGCTTTGAAGCCTTCCATAGGGATGTGCAGCAGTGTTTTGCCAAAGTGGTGATCCGTAAACCCAAAGCATCAAGGCCGCGTAGCAACGAAGTTTATATTTTGGCGAAAGGCTTTAAATAAGCCCAGGCAGCCCATAAATCTATGTTACCGAGCGTTGCCCAGTGACAAATAACCACAGTCTGGACGATAAGTCCTGATATAATTTAGCAAATGTTTTAAACCGAGCGATTCAAGCCTAGGGCGTGTTTGTGAACGATATGATAAAAAATGTAGTCTTATGGGTCGTCATTGCAGTTGTTTTGATGTCCCTCTTTAATAATTTTGGCTCCCAAGGCGAGCGGGCCGATTCGGCGCTGTCTTATTCACAGTTTATTGAATCTGTGAAAGCGGGCCAAGTCCAGCAAGTCATGATTGACGAGCATGTTATTAAAGGCAAAATGCAGGGCGGTCAGGTATTTAAGACCTACGCGCCTTCCGATATCCATCTGGTTGATGACCTGCTGGCCAACGGCGTGGAAATTAAGGCCGTGCCGCCCGAACAACCGTCATTGCTGATGAGCTTATTGGTGTCTTTTGGCCCGATGCTGCTGTTGATTGCCGTCTGGGTGTTCTTTATGCGGCAAATGCAAGGTGGCGGCGCCGCAGGCCGTGGTGCGATGAGCTTTGGTAGAAGCAAGGCGCGGATGTTGGAAGAAGACCAAATTAAGGTGACTTTTGCCGATGTCGCAGGTTGTGATGAAGCTAAAGAAGAAGTCGAGGAAATGGTCGATTTCTTGAAAGACCCTGCCAAATACCAACGCTTGGGCGGAAAAATCCCCAGAGGCGCATTGATGATAGGGCCTCCAGGTACAGGCAAAACCCTGTTGGCGCGGGCCATTGCCGGCGAGGCGAAAGTCCCTTTCTTCACCATATCCGGCTCTGATTTTGTCGAAATGTTCGTCGGTGTCGGTGCCTCCAGGGTGCGTGACATGTTTGAGCAAGCGAAAAAACACGCGCCGTGTATCATCTTCATTGATGAGATTGATGCCGTAGGCCGCCAACGCGGTGCCGGTTTGGGCGGTGGTAATGATGAGCGCGAACAGACCTTAAACCAATTGCTGGTGGAAATGGACGGTTTTGAAGGCAATGAAGGCATTATAGTCATCGCCGCCACCAACCGCCCTGATGTTTTGGACAAAGCCTTGTTGCGTCCAGGCCGATTTGACCGTCAAGTGACGGTCGGCTTGCCCGATGTCCGTGGTCGTGAGCAAATCCTTAACGTGCACATGAAAAAAGTCCCCGCCTCTGATGATGTTGAAGTCAAATACATCGCCCAAGGCACCCCAGGTTTCTCAGGTGCGGACTTGGCCAATTTGGTCAACGAGGCGGCCTTATTTGCGGCGCGGATGAACAAGCGTGTGGTCAGTATGTTTGATCTGGAAAAAGCCAAGGACAAGCTCATTATGGGCGCAGAACGGCACACGATGGTCATGGGCGAGAAAGAAAAGAAAATGACCGCCTACCATGAGGCGGGCCATGCCATTGTCGGCAAGCTGGTCCCTGAGCATGATCCGGTTTATAAAGTCAGCATTATGCCTAGAGGCCGTGCCTTGGGCGTGACCATGTTCCTGCCCGAAAAAGACCAATACAGCGCCAGCAAACAAAAACTGGACAGCATGATCTCCAGCTTATACGGTGGCCGTATTGCCGAAGAAATTATCTTTGGTTGGGAACAAGTCAGCACCGGCGCTTCCAATGATATTGAACGGGCGACCGAATTGGCACGCAACATGGTCACTAAATGGGGCTTGTCGCAACGCTTAGGGCCGTTGGCTTACAGCGAAGAGGAGGGCGAAGTGTTCTTAGGGCGTTCCGTTACCCAGCACAAGACTGTCGCTGAAGAAACCTCGCACACCATTGATGAAGAAATCCGCTCGTTCATTGACCGTAACTACGAACGCGCCGAACGCATCATCAAAGAAAACATTGATATTCTCCATGCGATGGCCGATGCCTTGATGAAATATGAAACCATCGACAAAGACCAAATCGAAGACTTGATGGCACGCCGTCCGGTGCGTGACCCGCAAGGCTGGCAAGATATACCGCCTCGTGGCGGCATTAAAATTGACGACATCAAAGATGACAAAATCATCGTTGGAGCGGCTGGACAAAGCTAAGAACCCGTTATAAAGGCGTACAAAAAAGGGGAGGCTTAAAACCTCTCCTTTTTTTTCAGCCAATTTTTAAAAATCCAAGGCTAAATAATAATAACAATGACAAAACAATATTTTGGTACCGATGGCATTAGAGGCAAAGTAGGCGAGGCGCCCATCACCGCCGACTTTCTGTTAAAACTAGGTTGGGCGGCAGGGCGGGTGTTCGCCAACGATCAGCAAGACTTTGTCCTGGTCGGCAAAGACACCCGTATTTCCGGCTACATGTTTGAATCCGCCCTAGAAGCCGGGCTGACGGCGGCAGGTGTCGGCACCCGTTTGCTAGGGCCTATGCCAACCCCGGGCATTGCCTATTTGACCCGCACCTTACGCGCGAAAGCCGGTATTGTCATCAGTGCCTCGCATAACCCTTACTATGATAATGGCGTTAAATTTTTTTCGGTACAAGGGACTAAGTTGCCCGATGAAACCGAGCGCGAAATTGAGCGTTACATGGACATGCCTATGACCACTGTAGAGTCGGCGCAGTTAGGCAAAGCCAAACGCTTGGAAGATGCCGCCGGACGTTATATCGAATATTGCAAGGCCAGCATCCCGACCCGACTGGATTTTGAACAACTCAAAATCGTGGTCGATTGCGCCCACGGGGCCACTTACCATGTCGCCCCCCCTGTGTTCAGCGAAATTGGCGCGGAGGTTATCGCTATCGGTATCCAACCCAATGGCCTCAACATCAATGACAAATGTGGGGCAACCCATCCTGAAACCTTAGCGGCGGCAGTTTTGGCAAACCAAGCCGACTTAGGCATTGCCCTGGATGGCGATGGCGACCGTTTAATCATGGTTGACCATAAAGGCGAAATTGTTGACGGTGACGAGCTGATTTACATTATCGCCAAATCAAGGCAAGCCGCCGGACAAATGACCGGCCCCGTGGTAGGTACGTTAATGACCAACCTAGGCATGGAACACGCCCTGAAAAAATTGGGCATCCCTTTGCTTCGGGCCAAAGTCGGCGACCGTTATGTCATGGAAATGCTGGCCGCCCATAATGGCATCTTGGGCGGTGAAAATTCCGGCCATATCATTTGTTTGGATAAAACCACCACAGGTGATGGCATCATTGCCGCCTTGCAAGTGCTGGCGGAAATGCAATACAGCGGCAAATCCTTACATGAGCTAAAATCGGGGATGCAAAAATATCCGCAAGTCCTCATCAACCTAAAAGTCGCCAAAAAAGTCGATCTTGACAGCCATGACGGCATACAACAGGCAGTCAAAGCGGTTGAAGGCAAGCTCGGTGATGAGGGCAGGGTATTGCTGCGGGCCTCAGGAACAGAGCCGTTAATTCGCGTCATGGTTGAAGGTGCGCATGAAGAGGCCGTCAACAATTATGCCCATGAACTGGCCGAAGCGGTCAAGAGTGCAATCGGGGCTTGAACTTAGGCCTGTTAGCCTATATCATAGGCGGCTTTATTCTATGTGGAGGTAATGATGCGTCAGTCACTGGTTATCGGTAATTGGAAAATGAATGGGACTCGTGCTAGTGTTGAGTTGCTTGCACAGGGAATTGTCGCCGGCTTAGGCGACAACGAAGCCGGGATTGCCGTTTGTGTACCCTACGTTTTTATACCTGGCATTGGCGAAACCATTAAAGGTAGCCGCTTGGCATTGGGGGCGCAAAATGTCGCCGACAAAGCCTCAGGTGCTTACACGGGCGAAGTGTCCGCCGCCATGTTAAGCGAATTGGGTTGCCAATACGCCTTGGTCGGCCATTCTGAAAGACGCACCTACTACGGCGACACCGACGCATCCATTGCCGCCCGTTTTTGCCAAGCCCAAACCCAAAACATTATCCCCGTTTTGTGCATTGGCGAAACCTTAGAACAACGCGAACAAGAACAAACCTTTGCCGTCGTCAACGCACAATTGGACGCAGTCATTGAGTTGGCTGGCATTGCGGCTTTTAACAACGCCGTCATCGCATACGAACCCGTTTGGGCTATCGGCACAGGCAAAACCGCCAGTGATGAACAAGCCCAAGAAGTCCATCAACACATCCGCAGCTATATCGCCGCGCAAGATCAGACCATTGCCGAAAAAATACAACTATTATACGGTGGCAGTGCCAAACCTGATAACGCAAAAGGCTTGTTCGCCATGCCCGATATTGATGGCGGCTTAATCGGTGGGGCTTCGTTGGATGCGGAATCCTTTTTAAAGATTTA
>JACXTQ010000076.1 GCA_016919605.1 Methylovulum sp. | reverse complement strand
GCAAATCTAGGGCTGGAGCTGGTGTTGGCGACGCTGATTATATTGATTTTAGTGATTGCCGGACGTATTTACCCATTTTTTACCGAACGCGCTATTTCCGGCACCTTAATCCTGAAAAACCCGCTTATCGAAGGTTTGGCGATTGCCACCGCACTAGCCGTATTTGGCTTGCAACTGGCCGGTGTTTCCGGCAGTGGGTTGGCTTGGACGGCAAGTGCCGCCGCTGCGGCTAACCTGCTGAGAATTTCCGGCTGGTATGTACCCAGAGTCCGTTATGTGCCGCTGCTATGGGTGCTGTATATCGGCTATAGCTGGATTATCATAGGGTTTGTCCTCACGGCTTTGGTAGCCTACGATTTGGTGGCGCCTTCCCTGGCCTTACATGCGTTTACTATCGGCGGCATTGCTGTCGTGACCTTAGGGATGATGGCACGGGTGGCCTTAGGCCACACCGGGCGGGCGTTACGGGTGTCCAACGCCATCGCGCTGGCGTTCGTGCTGATTAACCTTGCCGCAGTGCTACGGGTGTTGCTGCCGATTGCTTTTCCGGCCAACCTGGACGCGTTCATTTATGCATCCACCCTGTGCTGGTTGGCGGCCTTTGGCCTATTTATCCTCATTTATTTACCTATTTTGACTCAAGCACGTCTTGACGGTCAGGAAGGTTAAGCAGCCGCTATGCTCTCACACGTCTCCCCCAAATCAGAATTTTCGGCGCGGCAAAATCTACGCTGGCTGTTTATTTTAAGAAACCTGATGATCCTCAGCGAATCTTTGCTGATTATCCTCTCGACCTATGGCCTTAATATCCACCTGCCCCAGCAACAGCTTTGGCTGGTGGTGTTTATGATCGTCGCACTGAATTTTTATACCTCGATACGCTTGCAGGCCGAGGAGCCGGTCAACGAAACCGAAATTTTCATCCAACTGATTTTGGACGTGATCGCCATCGCCGCCTTGCTATATCTGACCGGCGGCGCCTCCAACCCGATCATCTGGGTGTTCTTGTTGCCGGTCATCATTACCGCCATCATGTTGCCGCACTCTTACGCTTGGTATATGGTGATTATCACCACCTCCATGTACACGGTGCTGATGGCATTCAATATCCCTCTGCCCGCTATCGAACCGCATTCGCCCAACCCGCATTTGCTGCATTCGGCGATGAATTATGAAATGTTGCAACAAGCCCATGCCATGAGCGACAAGCACTATTTCAACCTGCATATTTTTGGCATGTGGTTCGGTTTTGTATTCAGTGCGGGGCTGGTGGCGTTTTTTGTCGTGGAATTGGCGATTGCCTTACGGATTCAGGAGCGTAACCTTGCCGAAGCCCGCGAAAACGCCCTACGTGACGAGCGGGTTGTCGCTTTGGGCACCTTGGCGGCGAGCGCGGCCCACGACATGGGCACCCCCTTGGGCACTATCGCCATTATCGCCCACGAGTTGGAGCAGGAATACCCTGAACACCGTTTTCCTGACCTGCATGAAAAGACCCTGATTATGAAGCAACAGATTGAGCGCTGTAAGTCGGCTTTATCAGTGATGTCGGCCTCGGCGGGCGAATTGCGGGCCGAATCGGGCCGCGTCATTCTGTTGACCGAATATATTGATGAAGTCATCAAACAATGGCGCACCCATAAGGTCGCCGCCAAACTCAATTTTGTCATCGCCGCTGATGTGCCGTTGGAGGCACAAATCATCGCCGAACGCACCCTAACCCATTCGATCATCAATATCCTCAATAATGCCGCCGAAGCCTCACCACCCGAGAAGGGTATAGAATTTCACGCCGACTGGAACTTGCATCACGCCGTTATCAATATCCGTGACTTTGGTAGCGGATTGCCGCCCGAACTGCTCAATTTTGCCGGCAAACAACCTGTAGTCAGCAGAAAGCGCGGCCTAGGGGTCGGCTTGTTCTTAACTTACTCCACAATCCAACGTTTAGGCGGTAAAATCAACCTTTACAACCATAGTGCAGGCGGTGCCTGTGTGGAAATTACCATACCCCTTTTAAATGCAGAGCAATATGATGACAGCACAGGAATTGGACAAGCCCCGTTTATTGCTGGTGGATGATGACGAAACCTTTTGCAAGGTGTTGAAAAGCGCTTTAGAAAGGCGTAATTACGAAGTGTTGGTCGCCTATAATGTCGCCAGTGGCATTGCCTTGGCGGAACAGAACCTGCCCGAATATGCGGTGATTGATTTGCGCATCGGTTATGAGTCGGGTTTGGAACTGGTAAAAAAATTGATTTCGCTCGATGACAACACGCAAATCGTCATGCTAACCGGATTCGCCAGCATCGCCACCGCCGTGGAAGCCATTAAGCTAGGTGCCATCCATTACCTGACCAAACCCGCCAACGCCGATGAAATAGTCAACGCGCTGAACAAAAACGAAGGTGACGCCACGGTGTCCATCAGCGAGAACCCTTTATCAGTCAAGCGCCTGGAATGGGAGCATCTGCAAAAAGTGCTGATGCAGTATGACGGCAACATTTCCGCCGCCGCCAGGGCGCTGAACATGCACCGCCGGACATTGCAGAGAAAATTGGACAAAAGGCCAGTGCGGGAGTGAAAAAAGACAAATGAGTTTGCCCTCCCTCTTTTCTCCAGCCCAAAATCCATAGCTTGAAAAACATCCGTTTTCAAGCGGGTGGCAACGGATACGCAAAAAAACCTAATTACTTTTTTCTTCTTACCTTAATGAGTAAGCCGCCATGACCCCATCTAACCCTAAAGCTATTCGTATCGCCCCTAAAAAACAGGGCAACACCTTATCGACCGCGCAAAAACGTTTCAACACCCTGATCAGGCAAATCGACAAGAAAAAACAGCTCTTGTTGGCGTGGAAAGAAGCCATCCCCGTTTATCACCAGAAAGTGGAACACGAGTATGATCCGCTGTTCGATGTGTTTAACGGTTTGCGCCTGGAATGGATACAGTTGTTAGACAAGCATTATGAGCAACCGCTGTTCAAAAAAACCGACAAAATGAAAATCAAGCACCTTATCAGCGCCGTCTGCGATGATTTGGTCGCCGATATGGATTCGGAGGCAGTGAAAACGCTGTTCAACAAATACAATGACGTTGATTATGAAACAATGGTGCAAGAGCAAGAGCAAGCCGTCACCGAACTGATGAAAAATATGGCCAAAAATATGTTTGACGTGGATATTGGTGATGATGCCGATGTCAGCTCGCCGGAAAAATTCCAAGCTTATTTAGAAGATAAAATGCGCGAACAACCAGCCGCACAAGCCACCGCCAAACCGGCCAAAAAAACCAAAAAGCAATTGGAGCGGGAAGCACGGCAACAGGAAGAAGAAGCCTTGGCGGGCAAATCCGTGCAGGAAATTTACCGTAAGCTAGTCGCCAACCTACATCCTGACCGCGAACCGGACGAGCAGGAACGGCTACGCAAAACCGAGCTGATGCAGCGCGTCAATACCGCTTACGGCAAAAAAGACTTGTTACAATTGCTAGAATTGCAATTGGAAGTGGAACAGATTGATGCCACGCAATTAAGCCATCTCGCCGACAACCGCCTGAAGCATTTTAATAAGATATTGGGTGGGCAACTGGAGGAATTGGCTCAAGAAGTCAGCCAAATCGAAATGGCCTTTAAAGCCGAACTGGCCATGCCCTTTTTTGAGCAGATTTCTCCCAATTATTTGCTATCAAAAATAGCGGAAGACACTCACGCAATCGAACAAGACATTGTTTTCATCACACAAGACATTAAAGACCACGCCAATGCGGCGGCGTTTAAGGCTTGGCTAAAGACTTATAAAATCCCTAAACGGGCTGCCCGGGACGATTTTGATGATCTGTTTGACGGGCTCAGTCAGTTTGGTTTTAGGTAAACGCAACGAGAGCACCCCGCTTTACCAGCAACACACCTACCCCAACAACCTTATGTTAACATGTTAAGAATTACCGAACTAAAACTCCCCCTAGACCATACGGAAGCCATGTTGACCGCCGCCGTCCTACAACGGCTGGCGATAACACCTGAACAACTTGGCGGCATCACCGTTTTTCGCCAAGGTAATGATGCCAGGAAGCGCGAGGCTATTTTGCTGGTCTACACACTAGATGTCAGCGTGACCGATGAGGCGGAGGTGTTGCAACGTTTTCAAGATGACCCACATATTTTGCCAACCCCTGACACCACTTACCGTTTTGTCGCCAAAGCGCCACGACATATGGACGAGCGGCCTATCATTATCGGCATGGGGCCTTGTGGCTTATTTGTCGGCCTGATACTTGCGCAAATGGGCTTTAAGCCATTAATTTTGGAGCGTGGCAAGGAAGTGCGCGAACGCACCAAGGACACCTTTGGTTTATGGCGCAAACGGGAGTTTAATCCCGAATCGAATGTACAGTTTGGCGAAGGCGGGGCGGGGACATTTTCGGACGGCAAACTGTATACCCAAATCAAAGACCCTAACCACTATGGGCGCAAGGTGTTGACCGAGTTTGTCAAAGCGGGTGCGCCGCCGGAAATACTGCGGGTCAGCAAGCCGCATATCGGCACGTTTAGGCTAGTGTCAATGGTTGAGCATATGCGTGCCAGTATTGAAGCCTTGGGCGGGGAAATCCGCTTCCAATGCCGCGTTGATGATTTGGAGATCACCGACGGGCAAGTGCGCAGCGTGACACTCACTAATGGCGAAACCTTGGCCAGCCGCCATATCGTCTGTGCGGTCGGGCACAGCGCACGGGACACTTTTAAGATGCTCTATGAGCGTGGCGTTTATATCGAAGCCAAGCCGTTTTCGGTGGGTTTTCGTATCGAACACCCACAATCCTTAATTGACGTGTGCCGCTATGGCAAGCACGCCGGACACCCCTTATTGGGCGCAGCGGACTATAAACTGGTTCACCATTGCCAAAACGGGCGCTCGGTGTATAGCTTCTGCATGTGCCCGGGGGGTACGGTGGTGGCGGCAACATCGGAAGCCGGCCATGTTGTCACCAATGGCATGAGCCAATACTCGCGCAATGAGCGCAACGCCAACAGCGGCATCGTGGTCGGTGTCACCCCCGAAGATTATCCGGGCCACCCGTTGGCGGGTATCGCGTTCCAACGCCAATGGGAAGCCCGCGCTTTTGTCTTAGGTGGCGGCACTTACGATGCGCCTGGGCAATTGGTCGGGGATTTTCTTTCCAGACACCCCTCCACCGCCTTTGGCAGCGTATTGCCCTCGTACACACCCGGTGTGCATTTGGGGGATTTGTCCTCCGCCCTGCCCGATTATGCGATTGTTGCCATCCGCGAAGCCCTACCTGCTTTTGGCAAAAAAATCAAAGGCTTCGCTATGGATGATGCCCTACTGACCGGCGTGGAAACCCGCACCTCATCACCCATCCGTATCAAGCGTAACCAGCAATACCAAAGCATCAACACCAAAGGCTTATACCCTGCTGGCGAAGGCGCAGGGTATGCAGGAGGAATTTTATCGGCGGCGGTGGACGGCATTAAAGTTGCCGAAGCCGTGGCCTTGGCAATGCTGAGCGATTAAAACCTTACGAACTGGATGTGAAAATCATTAACTACAAAGGCCGCTGCCTATCCTGTGTGGTTAATGGCTTTGCAAACGCCAACGCCTGGT
>JACXTQ010000075.1 GCA_016919605.1 Methylovulum sp. | reverse complement strand
AACATGAACAATTCAAGCAAGCATTTAGCAAAAATCCATCGGGTTGGATGGTTGCCGATGATGACTTTAACGGCTGTGGTGGCTGGGCATTCATCTGTTTCTCAAGCGGGAGCAACGTTTAAGATTGATGATACTAAATGGATTAGCCTCGGCGCGGGTTTGAGAACGAGTTTTTCGGCTGTAGAAGACAAAGCGGGAAATGTTGGGGGAGATAAAAAATGGGCGACCGATTTCACCCTGAACAATCTCCGTTTGTATATGAACGGTCAAGTTCATAAATACATCAAATTTACTTTTAACACGGAATGTCCCGGTTGTAATGGTCACGACCAAGCCAATATCCAAGTCTTGGACGGTATCGTCCAGTTTGAGTTCAATCCTTACACCAATATCTGGGCGGGTCGGCAATTGGTGCCAGAAGGCCGTTTAGAAATGAACGGGCCGTTTTACAGTGCTACTTTTGAGCCTTTTAAAACGCCTTTTGAACCTTCTGATTCAAGTATTCAGGGGGTGATACCGGGAATGGATGCGGGTACTTATGGCCGTGATGAAGGTGTCAACGTTTGGGGTGCGGCTTTGGATGGCCATTTGAAATATGTGTTTGGTGCCTTCCAAGGTTTAAAACACAATAAGAGTGCCGCTAATGCCGATGGCAATCTGCTTTATGGTACTCGTATCGCTTACAACATACTGAACGCAGAAAAAGCACCGGGTTATTATTCGGGCGGTACGGCCTACGGCGGTGATGGTGATGTGCTGACTGTCGCTGGTTTTGCCCAATACCAAGAAGATGGCGCGGGTACTAACGCCCACGCTGGCAATTTCCTGCTTGCGGGTGGTGATGTTAAGTTTGAAAAAGTGCTACCTAATGAGGGTGTGCTGACTATCAATACCGAATATAAAAATTTCGGTATTGATTATTTCCACGGTGCGCCTTCTCCCGATAACAGTGATTTAACACGTTTCTACGTCGGTGGCGGCGGTGGCGGCTTGACTAACGGCTTCCAAGGCGATTCTGTCACCGGCAACTTGCTGTATCTGATACCCCAAAAAGTTTGGGTAGGCAAATTCCAACCTTACATCATGTACACCCAAGTTAACACGCGCCAAGGTTACTCTATTGGTAGCGTTAATGTTAAGCAAGATCAAAGCGAATATGAAGGCGGCGTGAACTATATCATTGATGGCCATAATGCCCGTGTTTCCTTGTTATGGCAAGGCGGTGATTTATCCGGTGGTGGCGCAATCTACAACCCCAATGCCAACGGTACGTTTGTCAACGCTATCAAACTTGGCGTGCAAATCCAAATCTAATCCAACGTGTATAAATGCTAAGGAACAAGAATATGTTTAATACAATTGCAAATAAGTTTGCCAAAAAACTGCTGTTAGCATCCATCACCGCTGCGGCAGCGGGCTTTTTCCCCGCCGCTCACGCCGAGGACACTATTAAAGTCGGCGTGTTGCACTCCCTATCCGGTACGATGGCGATCAGTGAAACCACGCTGAAAGACACCATGTTGATGCTGATTGACGAGCAAAACAAAAAAGGCGGTTTGTTGGGCAAAAAACTGGAAGCGGTGGTGGTTGACCCGGCCTCAAACTGGCCGTTATTCGCGGAAAAAGCCCGCGAGTTGTTGACTAAGGATAAGGTTTCGGCCATTTTTGGTTGCTGGACTTCCGTGTCACGCAAATCGGTGTTGCCGGTTATTGAAGAGCTGAACGGCATCCTGTTTTATCCGGTGCAGTATGAAGGTGAAGAATCCTCGAAAAACGTCTTTTACACGGGGGCGGCGCCTAACCAGCAAGCCATTCCGGCGGTTGATTATCTGATGAACGATTTGGGAGTTAAGCGTTGGGTTTTGGCGGGTACTGATTACGTTTATCCCCGTACCACTAACAAAATTTTGGAAGCGTACCTGAAATCCAAAAAAGTGGCGAAAAAGGACATCATGATCAATTACACGCCTTTCGGCCATTCCGATTGGCAAAGTATTGTCGCCGACATTAAAAAATTCGGTTCGACAGGCAAGAAAACCGCCGTGGTTTCCACCATCAACGGTGACGCTAACGTGCCGTTCTATAAAGAACTGGGCAACCAAGGCGTATCGGCGGAAAGTATCCCTGTCGTGGCCTTCTCGGTGGGTGAAGAAGAGTTGTCAGGCATTGACACCAAGCCGTTGGTCGGGCACTTGGCGGCATGGAACTATTTCATGAGCGTTGACACCACCAAAAACTCGGCTTTTATCAAACAATGGCATGACTTTATCAAAAACCCAAAACGGGTGACTAATGACCCGATGGAAGCGCATTACATTGGCTTCAATATGTGGGTGAAAGCGGTCGAAAAAGCCGGAACCACTGATCCTGAAGCCGTACAAAAAGCCATTATCGGTGTGGAATATCCCAACTTGACCGGAGGCATGGCGAAAATGCTGCCTAACCACCATATCAGCAAACCCGTGTTAATCGGTGAAATTCAGGATGACGGCCAATTTGTCACGGTCTGGCAAACCAACAAGTTGATTGATGGCGATGCTTGGTCGGATTTCTTGCCAGAAAGCAAACCTATCATTGCTGATTGGACAGCGCCTATCAATTGCGGCAACTACAATACCAAAACCAAAAAGTGTTCAGGACAAAACTACTAAGTTAGTAGCCTGATGCCATAAAGTAGATAAGGCTTGGCTTGCCATACCCTGTGCAAGCCAAGCCACACCTGTATATTGTGCTGGGATAAAAGGGAAATGTGCCAGCCTGTAGAAAATACCCATCACAAGCCACAATCCGACAAGGAAATGCTATGAACATCCTCTCATTAACGCGATTCCAGCCTGTGCTCGCGCTGCTGATGCTGGCATTTTCGCTGGCGGCGCACAGTGGCCCCGAAACTGTCAGCCAACCGTGGCAGCAAGCCTTAAACAGCTTGGCACAAGGTTCTATGGCCGAACGCGAACAAGCGATTATGCAGCTTGCCGACATTAAGGACGCGCATAATCTGACGATTTTACAAGCTTTGCTAGATGGCAAGCTATTCACCACCAAAACCGATGCCAAGCTGGTGATCGGTACCGACAACCAACAAGGCTTTACCATCACTGATGCTGTTAGTGGTGCGGACTTGGGGGCTGTTGAGCATGATGCTTTGAGCAAAATCAATTTGACCAACAAAATGCGCGGGACACTGAGGAAAATTATCGGCGAATTGGAATTAAGCGCCGATGACTCGAAAGTACGGCTGGCCGCCGTCAAGGCTATGGCTAAGGAAGCCGATGACAGGGTCTTGACGTTATTGCGTGAGCGGGCCGATAAGGAACCGGATGAAGCAGTCCAACAAGCCATTAAAGTGACGTTGCTGTTACAAGACATGGACAGCAGCGATAAAGCCACACGGATCATGGCGATAGAAGCGTTAAAAACCAAAAACAGCCAAGAAGTGGCCAACCGTTTGAATACTATGGTCGAAAAAGACGAGAATGGCGAGTTTATCGAGCCTGACGAAGATATCCGCAATCTGGCCAAAGCCGCCTTGATTAATATCAATAATCGCCTGCAACTGTATAGCTCCATAGAAACGGTGTTTTTCGGCCTTAGCCTAGGGGCGGTGTTGGTGTTGTCGGCCATCGGTTTGGCGATCACCTTCGGGGTAATGGGGGTCATTAATATGGCGCACGGCGAACTGATGATGCTGGGCGCATATACCACTTATGTCATGCAGCAACTGATGCCCAACCATTTGGGCATTTCCGTGTTGCTGGCCATCCCCGCCGCCTTTGTCATTTCCGCACTGGTCGGTATTGCTATAGAGCGCGGCATTATCCGCTTCCTTTACGGGCGGCCTTTAGAAACCTTATTGGCCACCTTTGGCGTGAGCTTGATCTTACAGCAAAGCGTGCGCTCGATTTTCTCACCGTTAAACCGCAGTGTCGCCACCCCTGAATGGATGAGCGGTTCGTGGCAAATCAATGATTTCTTGTCACTGACTTGGAACCGTTTTTACATCTTGGTGTTTTGTTTGCTGGTGTTTGTGCTGCTCTTACAAATCCTCAAGCGTACCCGCTTAGGTCTGGAAGTACGGGCGGTGGCGCAAAACCGCAAAATGGCGAAAGCGATGGGTATACCCACGGCGCGGGTCGATGCCATGACCTTCGGTTTAGGCTCCGGTATCGCCGGAGTCGCCGGGGTGGCGTTAAGCCAAATCACCAACGTCGGCCCCAATCTGGGACAGGCTTATATTGTCGATTCGTTCATGGTCGTGGTGTTCGGTGGGGTCGGCAATTTGCTGGGCACGTTGGTGGCCGGTTTCTCCTTAGGGATAGCCAATAAATTTTTGGAACCTTTTGCCGGTGCGGTGTTGGCAAAAATTTTGGTGCTGGTGTTCATCATTTTGTTTATCCAGAAACGTCCGCGTGGCCTGTTTCCGCAAAAGGGCAGGGCGGCGGATTCTTAATATTGACTATGTGTTATCCCAAATAAGGTTCTGAATAAGGTTTTGATATGAAATTATTAACATTAGCAAGCCAGGATAAAACCTGCACCACCGTGTTGATGGCCTTGGCGGCGGTGACGTTTATTATCCCGCTATGCAATCTGCTGTCCCCCGCCGATTCGCCGCTGCATTTTTCTGCTTATACGGTGTCGTTAATCGGCAAATATTTGACCTTTGCCTTATTGGGCATGTCCTTGGATTT
>JACXTQ010000011.1 GCA_016919605.1 Methylovulum sp. | reverse complement strand
TCATCAATGCTAATGCCGACTCCCAATTTTTTTAACAAGAGCATTTTCTCCACAGTTTGACCAATATTGTCGATCAACCCGCTTTCCGTAAGCTCCAACATTAACAGCTCCGGGCATATGCCCACCTCGGCAATAATCTCAGCCACCTGCCCGACAAAATCCGGTTGTTGAAATTGTTTGGCGCTGACATTGACGGCAATATGCGAAACCTCAAACCCTTGTTCTATCCAGCTTTTTATCTGTTGGCAGACTTCTTGTAAAACCCAATGACCTATAGACAAGATCAAGCCCGTCTCTTCAGCCAATGGAATAAATTCGGCAGGTGAAATCATCCCCTGTAACGGATGCCGCCAGCGTATTAACGCTTCTGTACTGACCATCTCCCCTTGGGCGCTCACCTGCGGTTGGTAATGTAAGATAAATTGCCGCCCATCCAATGCCGTCCGTAAATTGCTTTCCAATTGCAGATGTTTGTCGGCAGCTTCCTGCATACTATGATCAAAGAAACTGATGGCATTGCGCCCCTTCGTTTTGGAACGATACATCGCGGTATCGGCTTGCTGTAACAATTCTTCGGGTTGGCAGGCCGTTTTATTGGAAAATAAGGTCACACCGATACTAGTAGAAAAATAATGCCCACTCTTGTTTAAATAATAAGGTTGGTTCAATTCATGTAAAATTTGCGCGGCACGGCTGATGACAATATCCGAAGCTTCATCAAAATTACCCGAACCCGTGTCCAACAACACGACAAATTCATCCCCCCCCAAGCGTGCGGCGATGTCTTGTCCATAAATTAGCCCTCTTAAGCGCAGAGCCACTTGTTTGAGTAATTCATCCCCCGCCTGATGGCCTAAAGAATCGTTTAACCACTTAAATCGGTCAAGATCAAGGAAAAGAATGGCTTTATAGCCATCTTCGGACTGCGTATCGGCCAATACTTGCCCTATCCTATTTTCCAACAAACGGCGGTTAGGCAATTGGGTTAAAGGGTCATAAAATGCCAGTTGTGTGATGTGTTCTTCAAATTGCTTTTTTTCACTAATATCGGTAAACATTGACACATAATTGGTCACTTCCCCTTCACTGCCCTTCAGTGCAGTAATGCTTTGCCATTTGGTAAACACCGAGCCATCCTTACGGCGATCTATAACCTCCCCTTCAAAACGCCCTTCATTATCGAGCTGTTGCCACAAATCTTCATAAAAAGCGTCATCGTGCCTACCGGAACGTAAAATAGTGGGTTTTTTGCCAACGACTTCTTCTTGAGTATAACCGGTGATTTTAGTAAACGCCCGATTGACGCGTAAAATGTGAGTTTGCGCATCCGTAATCATAATGCCTTGCAAACTGTTGAAAGTAATCGCCGCCAGACGCATTTCCTCCTCATGTTTCTTAAATTCGGTAATGTCCATCCAAGCCCCCATGATTTCCTCGTGGCTGCCCTCACTGGCGGGCAAGCAAATAAGCTTATCATGTACCCATCTATAGGATCCGTCCTTATGCTGGAAACGGTACTGCATATCCAGTGTTTGGCTTTCCCTTAATGAATTAATGTCTTTAAGCAACCGTTCCCGATCTTCAGGATAGACGTTATTGATCCATAAAAAATGGTCGTTATACCATTCTTCTGGCGAATAGCCCGTAATGGTAAAAAAAGCATCACTGACAAAGGTGTTCCGATAGCTTAGACTGTCAGTAAGCACGGAAGTATAAATGGCCGCCGGACTCAAATTGACGACCGTCTTAAAACGCTGTTCGCTTTCTTGATACGCCCTATTACTAGCTTGTAGCAAAGCAATAGCCCTATCCAAATTGGTATTAATTTGCGTCAATTCGTTTTTAGTTTGTTTGTGATAAAGAATTTCATCTTGCAGTTGTTGGTTTGCCCTAAGCACCTGTGAAGGGTTAGGAATTTGTAAGGCTTTAGGGATCAGTGGCCATAACACTGCCGCAGTTAACAAGGAGACAATCGCTGTAACGGCCAAAGCCACACCTTCCAGAAAATAATACGGCTGCCAAATAGTGACAATGGCTAACAGATGGGTGATGCCACAACACAGGATAAAAAAACTGAACAGGCGAAATATGCCCTTAAACACAATGTCAGTGCGTTTATGGAGGAAATAAGCAATCGCTAAGGGAATGGAAAAATACGATAAGGCGATGATCAGATGGGTAACCACAAAGAGCCAAAGCACTTCCGGTCGCCACAAAAAACAATAGCCATGCGGCATAAACGCATCAGTGGGCAATAAAAATTCGAAAATACTCTGCATAAGGTAGCCGTCCTTCAATAGGATTCCTATTAATTCGTTACTATCAACCGATTTAACATTAAACTCAAGGTACTGGTTCACAGTATTGAGAAATAGTTTTCATTTCACCATGAATATTTTTCAGGAAAGCGACTAAAGGCCGGCCATTGTAGGTTATATAATCAGCCAAAAAACCAATACGCTACGACAACACTGGCCATTACCCCCGCCCCATCGGCTAACAGGCCACACAACAGCGCGTGGCGGCCATGCCTGACCCCCACCGCCCCCAAATACACAGCCAGTACATAAAAGGTCGTTTCCGTGCTACCTTGGACAATACACGCCAAGCGGCCAGCAAAAGAATCCACCCCCAGCGTTTTCATGGTGTCGATCATCAACGCCCGCGCCGCGCTACCGCTAAACGGCTTAATCAACGCCGTCGGCAATGCGTCCACGAACCGGCCATCCATTGCCAAATAACTTACCAAAGCCCGGATGCCGTCAGCCAACAAGGAGAACGCGCCACTGGCACGAAACACGCCGATGGCCACCAGCATCGCCACCAGATAAGGCACAATCGTCACCGCCGTCTGAAAGCCATCCTTTGCCCCCTCAATAAACGCATCATAAGCGTTCACTTTTTTATAAACCGCACCAATAAGGAACATTATCACTAAACCGAACAGCAAAATGTGGCTTAACATAGCCGACTGCACGAGCATCTGTGCCTGTGGCAACGCCGAAAAATAGCCCAGCAAACCCGCCACCAACAACGTCAGTCCACCCAAATAAACCAACACTACCTTATCGAGCAGATTAATTTTTTGGGCGAACGCCACCGTCAGCAACCCCACCAAAGTTGAGATATAAGTCGCAATTAAAATGGGGATAAACACATCGGTGGGATTGGATGCCCCCAATTGCGCCCGATAGCTAAAAATCGTCACCGGAAACAAAGTGACGCTGGAGCTGTTAATCACCAGAAACAAAATTTGCGCTGAAGTGGCGGTGTCCGGGCGCGGGTTAAGCGTTTGCAATTCCTGCATAGCCTTAATACCCAGCGGAGTCGCGGCATTATCCAAGCCCAGCATATTCGCCGACAAATTCATCACCATCGCCCCCAAAGCCGGATGGTCTTTAGGCACTTCCGGCATCAAACGGCTAAATAATGGCGTAAGCCCGCGCGTCAACAACAGGATAAAACCGCTTTTTTCACCTATACGCATAATGCCCAGCCACAGGGCAAGGATACCCGTCAGACCTAAGGAAATGTCAAAAGCGGATTTGGCCTGCGTGAACAGGGCGGCCATAATCTCGGCAAAAACCTGTTGGTCACCCAGAAAAAGCCATTTGCATGAAGCGATTAGAAAGGCAATCAGGAAAAAACTGATCCAAAGGGCATTGAGCATGGGCGATTAAGTACAATCAGGATGACCGTATCCCCAAGCGGGGACTTAGCGATCGTGCCTTATTAAAAAAACACAGTGATGTGGATGCAGGAACAGGATAATGGATCTGCTCGTAATGGGTTACCGCCACCCCCACTATATCCAACAAAGTCGCCAGCGGATGAGCTTGATTTTCGCCTACGCCATCGATTAACTTGTTAAGCAAAGCAATACGCTCTTGGTATTGCCTTTCTGTATAAGGCACCAAGACGGGTTGCCAGCTTGTCATCATGGCTTGTAACTGGCTATTCATGGTATTGTTATCCTTTCTACCTATCTTTGTCATAGGCATGGGTCAGAACAGACTTAACATAGAAAGTATTTTCGTTTGTAATGGATGGCGGCGACAAGACGGACAGCGTTGCCGTGGATATTAAAAACAGTCAAACTATCACCATTTTTATTTTTGACGGCATCCATATTCAAAAAAATGGCTTTCAATCCATTAAAAGTGGAAAATTTATTTTTACTGGCTAATTGAGCCCAAGCATTAAGGGATACTTGGGCATCGGGATGTATTGCGCCGAATCGGTTAATGGCAGCATGGACAATGCTATGCACGACTTTAAATGTCCTTATAAAAAATCAATTGAATTACATTGGGTAACTTACCTTATTTCAAAACGAGATAATTACACTTTTTTTGAAATAGTGCCATATTCAACATGTCGCACCTTCCCTCATTAAGGCAGTTATGGTAAAAATAACCGTTAGCATCTAATGTAAATAACGTCAACTAAGACCAGCATCAAAACAATCACAAAGCTTACTTGGCGGCGCAATTTTTGCATAGAAAACTGTTTGGGGTTGTTCTGAGGATGCCATGCAACTGGTAAAACGCCACCAAAAAACAACCAGTCTATTTACAGTATATGCAATACCGTTAAATAACAGTTTAGTCTTTATCCCCTTACTTACAAACAGATTAGTTTTAGACAAAATCCAAGGAGTTTCCCCCCCATGCTAGAAACCTACCGTAAACACGTTGCCGAACGCGCCGCTGAAGGCATTGTGCCAAAACCGCTGGATGCCGCGCAAACCGCCGCCTTGTGCGAACTACTCAAACAACCGCCCGCTGGCGAAGAGGCGTTTATCCTGGACTTGCTGGCGAACCGGATTCCGGCAGGGGTTGATGAGGCGGCTTTTGTCAAAGCGGCATTTTTGACCGCCATCGCCAAAGGCGAAGCCACATCACCCATCTTAACCCCTGAAGATGCCACCGAACTGCTTGGCACTATGCTGGGTGGCTACAACGTCATGCCTTTGATTGACTTGCTGGATGTCGCCGCGCTCGCGCCCATTGCCGCCCAAGCCCTCTCACATACCTTATTGATCTTCGATGCTTTCCATGACGTTAAAGCCAAAGCTGATGCGGGCAATCTTTACGCCAAACAAGTGCTACAATCTTGGGCGGAGGCCGAATGGTTCACCAGCAAGCCCATAGTACCGGAAAAACTCACTATCACCGTCTTTAAAGTCACGGGCGAAACCAACACCGATGACCTATCGCCAGCCCCCGATGCTTGGTCACGCCCTGACATCCCGCTCCATGCCAAAGCCATGCTGAAAATGCCCCGCGAAGGCATCACCAACGCCGAACAGCAAATCACTGAACTGAAGCAAAAAGGCTTCCCGGTCGCCTATGTCGGCGATGTCGTTGGTACTGGCTCCTCGCGCAAATCAGCGACCAACTCGGTTTTATGGTACATGGGCAATGACATCCCCTTCATCCCCAACAAACGCGATGGCGGTGTCTGTATCGGCGGCAAAATCGCGCCCATTTTCTTCAATACCATGGAAGATTCTGGCGCGTTGCCGTTCGAGTGCGATGTCACCCGTCTGTTAATGGGTGATGTCATCGACATTTTTCCCTATCAGGGCGTAGTCAAACGCCATGACAGCGATGAAGTGGTCTGCCACTTTAGCCTAAAAACCGATGTCTTACTGGATGAAGTCCGTGCCGGTGGCCGTATCCCACTAATTATCGGACGCGGACTTACCGATAGGGCGCGTAAAGCCCTCGGCTTGTCCGCTTCAAGCGTCTTTATCCGTCCGACCGATGAGGCCGACAGCGGCAAAGGCTATACCTTGGCGCAAAAAATTGTCGGCAAAGCCTGTGGGGTTGCCGGTGTGCGCCCTAACACCTATTGCGAACCGCACATGACCACCGTCGGCTCCCAAGATACCACCGGCCCTATGACCCGTGACGAACTGAAAGACTTGGCCTGTTTAGGCTTCTCCGCCGACTTGGTGCTGCAATCGTTCTGCCATACAGCCGCCTACCCTAAACCCGTAGACGTGACCATGCAGCATACCCTGCCCGATTTCATTATGAACCGTGGCGGCGTGTCCTTGCGCCCTGGTGACGGCATTATCCACTCTTGGTTAAACCGCACCTTACTGCCCGATACCGTCGGTACCGGCGGCGACTCGCACACCCGCTTCCCGATAGGCATATCCTTCCCCGCCGGTTCCGGCCTAGTCGCCTTCGCCGCCGCCACCGGGGTTATGCCGCTAGACATGCCCGAATCGGTGCTGGTGCGCTTTACCGGCGAAATGCAGCCCGGTATTACCTTGCGTGACCTAGTCAACGCCATCCCTTACGCCGCCCTCCAAAAAGGCTTGCTAACCGTGGCCAAACAAGGCAAGAAAAACGTCTTTTCAGGACGTATCTTAGAAATTGAAGGCTTGCCTGACCTAAAAGTGGAACAAGCGTTTGAATTGTCCGACGCGTCCGCCGAACGTTCTGCTGGTGGCTGTACCATCCGCCTGAACGAAGCCCCCATCCGCGAATACCTTAATTCCAACATCACCTTATTGAAATGGATGATCGCCCAAGGTTACGGCGATGTCCGCACCGTCGAACGCCGCATCAAAGACATGGAAGCGTGGTTGGCAAATCCGGTGTTACTGGAAGCCGATGCCGATGCCGAATATTTTGAAATCATCGAAATCGACATGAACGAGATCAAAGAGCCGCTGTTGGCCTGCCCGAACGACCCCGATGACATCAAGCCTCTATCGGAAGTCGCCGGCACCAAAATTGACGAAGTCTTTTTAGGTTCGTGCATGACCAATATTGGCCACTTCCGCGCAGCCGGAAAATTGTTGGAACAACATAAAAGCGCGTTGCCAACCCGTTTATGGGTCGCCCCACCCACCAAAATGGATCAAAACCAATTGGTTGAAGAAGGCTATTACGGCACTTTCGGCAAAGTCGGCGCCCGCACCGAAATGCCCGGCTGCTCGCTGTGCATGGGCAACCAAGCGCGGGTAGCGGAAAACGCCACCGTTGTCTCCACCTCCACCCGCAACTTCCCAAACCGCTTAGGCAACGGGGCG
>JACXTQ010000074.1 GCA_016919605.1 Methylovulum sp. | reverse complement strand
GTCAGCAGAAGACGCTTGCACCCAAAGGATTAACCTGATCGCCCATAGCATGGGCAATTATGTGTTGCGCCATGCCCTGCAAGAGGCAAAAAAATCGGTGGGTGGCGGTACATTGCCCCGCCTTTTTGACAACATCATCCTCACCGCCGCCGATGAGGACAGCGATGCCTTTGAATGTGACTATAAGCTGGCGCAACTGCCTGAGCTGGGCCAACGGATCACGGTGTATTTCAACAATAACGATGCCGCGCTCAAAATCAGCACAAACCTAAAAGGCAATCCTGACCGTTTGGGCAGCGACGGGCCTAATAAACCGCATCAACTATCGGCAAAAGTCGTCCTCGTTGACGTGAGCGACGTGGTGGACGGTGATAGCCATTCCTACCATCTGCTGAACGACAAGGTCGGTGCGGACATCGTGGCCGTGTTGCAGGGCGAGAATTCAGAATCAGCAAAATTATCGCGCACCTACGCCCCCCATGCCAATAAATTCCGGCTGGCCACCCAATCCGCATAAGCCGATTGGGTGGCGGCGGACTTAACAGCGGGCCGCTCCGCGCCCTGACCGCAAGTAATGCTATTTTAACGGCAACCCCCTAAACTACGCATCCGCCTTCCGGTTTAGGTTAGACAGCGCATCCGTTTGCACCACCCCACCCACCACCAGAGGACATGCCATGCAAACCAAGACCGCCTTATCATCATCATGCCGGAGCCTTAGTTGGGCCATTATGCCCTTGCTAATGGCCGCCTTGTCCGCTCCGGCACAGGCCGCCCAACTGACCACTTTATTCAATTTTGACGGCAGCAACGGTGCAGGGCCATCGGGTAAGCTAGTCCTGGACGCGTCCGGCAGCCTGTATGGGACAACGAGTGATCGTGGCACTATCGGCCATCGCAATGGCTCGGTGTACAAACTGGCCCCCCCTGCGGTGGGGCAAACCCAGTGGATGCTGACGACCTTGGTCAATTTTAATACCGCTCATGGCCAGTATCCCAGCGGGCTAATCATGGACCCTTCGGGAAACCTGTACGGAACCACCTATTTGGGCGGGGCGGCTGGTGACGGCACGGCGTACCGAATCAAACCGCCCACCACCGGAAAAACCACATGGACGTTGGCAACACTAATCAATTTTAGCAGAACGGACGAGAACGGCACTTTGCCTCGCGGTAGCTTGGCAAGGGATGCGTCCGGCAATCTGTATGGGGCAGCCGCAACAAGGGGCTTAGCCGGTTATGGCACAGCGTTCAAACTCTCGCCACCGTTGCCGGGGCAAAACCAATGGACAGTGGAAGTTTTGACCCATTTTAACTATACCAATGGGGAGCAACCGTATGGCGATCTGATCTGGGATGCGTCCGGCAACCTGTATGGAATCGCCGCGCAAGGCGGGGCCTACGGTTCCGGCACGGTGTTCAGGCTCTCACCGCCAGCGGCAGGGCAAAGCCAGTGGAAACTGACAACCCTTGCCTCTTTTTTCACACCCTCGCCCAATAGCGGTTTGGTGATGGATGCCGGCGGCAGGCTGTACGGGACAACCTTTGCGGGTGGTACCAGCAACTATGGCACGGTGTTCAGGGTATCTCCGCCAGCGCCGGGGCAAACCGAGTGGAAGCTGAGCACGCTGTTCAATTTCCACGGCACGGATGGCAGGGCGCCCATTGGCCCGTTGCTGCGCGATAAATCTGGCAATTTGTATGGAACAACCGTAACGGGCGGTGCCAACGGTCATGGCACAGTGTTCAAATTGTCACGGCCTACGGCGGGGCAAAGCCAATGGACACTGGCCACGTTGGCCGCTTTTGGCGGTACGGGCGACAATTGGCCTAATAGCTTAATCATGGACGCGTCCGGCATCCTGTATGGAACAACCAGGCTGGGTGGCACCTACAATAAGGGCACGGTGTTTAAACTAACCCCCTAAGGGTTTTGGTTGGCGGGAGCCGCACCTGCACGGGCGGCTGACAGCCCATTATAGAAAAAGAGTAACCCTTAAATGACACGCGCACAACCCGCCGCCGCACTTTTGGCCGCACTGGCCTTGGCCGCCAGCCTGACGGCCCACGCCGATAACCTGCTGCCTTGGCGTAAAATCAAACTGCTGAACGATCCGAAAACCCGGCTATTTATTGAGGGGGCCAATGGGCAGCGCCAAGAAATCCCCGGCGGGGCGCGGCAGCATTTTCTGGATGAGGAAAACAACGACCCGATCGCCAACCTCTGCAAAGGCCGCGTCAGCGGCGACCAGCTCCGTTTACGGTGTGACCGCAAAGGCGGGATGCTCAACAACGAGGAAACCAAACATGTGCCGTGGTGGTGGAATTATAAGGCCAAGATTGCAGGCGATAGCGTCATCATCTACGCCGTCAGCCAAAAGGACGAGCCTTTTGAGATCGGCGAAGAAGTCCACAGCCATTTTTTCTTTGAAGACTAAGCGCCCGCCCAAGACGCGTTTAACCTTGACTATCCAAGTACTGATGAGACCCGCTTAATGACCTTACAAGCCACCGCCGCGCTCTTGGCCGTGCTAACCTTAACCGCCAGCCTGAACCTACACGCCGACCCCCTATTGCCGTGGCGCAAAATCCCTATCCTGTTCAGCCCGAAAACGCGGCTGTTTGTGGCAGGGGCGGACAACAAACGCCATGAACTCCGTGGCGGCGCTAGGCAGTATTTTCTTAATGATGAAAAGGGCGGCCCAGTTGTCAACGTTTGCAAAGGCCGCGTCAGCGGCGACCAACTCCGCTTACGCTGTGACCGCAAAGGCGGCTTTCGCTATGCCGCCAAGCCTATACCGTGGTGGTGGAATTATAAGGCCAAGATCGAAGGCGACAACGTCATCATCTACGCGGTCAGCGACAAAGACGGGGTGTTTGAGAGCGGCGAGGCGATTGAAGCGCATTTTCGTGATTCTATAGATTATGCCTTTTAAGCGGGGTTGGGGGTGTTTGGCTTCCGTTCCTTAACCTTTCCCAACACCATAAACAAGCATGAAACATAACGTAACTGGCTGGCCTTATTGATGTTCGCCCTATAGGCTCTATAAAACCTGCGCATTTCCCTCATTTAATACCTCAATAAAGCAACCGTTGCGCCAATTTTTTACCATTTGCCTCACAAACCTTAAAAAAAAAACCAAAAAACATCTTTTAGCAAAAAATAACGTATTAATTTTATTTTTATATCAAATAGATATATGGTTATTAACAAATAAGACATAATCCATATACTATTTACAGTATTTGCTGGTATTAATTAATTTCCTTATTGAGGCAATTTTTATATACTCTTGGTTAACATTACAAGGTGATGGTTAACTTAAAGAGAGGGGGATGTATGGATCATAATGATCTGGAGAAAAAAAATATCTGCAAAGTAAAGGTGGCGAGCCTAGCAATAAAGCAATGAAAACCACGGATACATTTTATCAGTCAGGCTTTAATTCGATAGGGCAGGAAAAAACGAGAGGATTTAAAATGTGGACACGCATCCTAGAAGTAGCTGCTGGATTTATAATATTAGGCATACTTACTTATTTTGGTAATAAAATTATCCATGTAGACAATTTGGAAACTAGATTGACAAAGCTTGAAGATAAAAATGATAAGCTGGATAAAATAATGGCTAGCATAGGCTCGTTGGAAACTAGACTGGCAACCCTTGAAAAGAAAAATAATAATCTGTATGAAGTAAAACAACAAGTTGATAATGAAAAGAAAGACTTAGATGGATTTTACCAAAAAATGTTGGATCAGTTTGAAAGCCTAGCGAAAGATATATACACTACTGAGAGAGGGCAAAGATAATGTCATCAGTGAGATGCTTTTACTTTACCAGTTTATGTTTACTTT
>JACXTQ010000073.1 GCA_016919605.1 Methylovulum sp. | reverse complement strand
GAGCTGGATTTTTCACTAGCAAATGGTCGATAAAATCTCGAAGCACCGACGGTTTTATTGCTTCAAGCGAAGGTACAGCCGATAAGGTCGCTTCGGTCAATTCTTCCAATGTGCCGGAAAAAGGCCGATGCCCAACGCTCATTTCGAACGCTATCACACCTAAACTATACAAGTCGCTATTATAAAAAAACTTTTTTTTCAAACGTTCTGGGGCAATGTAAGCAGGCGTACCCGTGCCATGCCAACCTTCTTGAGCTTCGCGTAAAAAACACGCGGCACCGAAATCAATCAGTACAAACTGCATTTGGCCTAGATCCGCACTAGGGCGCAACATGATGTTGTCGGGCTTTATGTCGCAGTGAATGCGGTTTTGTCCATGCAGGTATACCAAAGCTTCCAGTAAATCCCGTAAGCAAGCGATGATAATTTGGCTAGACAGCGGTCGCTGTTCCAGTAAATCGCTCAAACTACCGCCGGATACATATTCATAAACAATACAAGCAATGCCATCAGTCCGATGAAAAGTGTCCAGGCAACTCGCCAGATTCGGGTGGCTTAATCCAAATGCCGCGCCGATTTCACGTAGATAGGCTCCTTTGGCGCTCGGTTTGAAACATTTAATGACAACATCGGCCAAAGCTTCTTGATCGTAAGCGAGCAGCAAAAAACTATTCGGGCCTTCACGCATTATCTCCCGAAGCAGATAACGCTCCGGAAAGAGTCCGTTATCCGGTAAAACGCAATCCGGCCAAGACTTCATCTGGGGTCAATTCCTGTAAGTCCAGTTTTGCCAACGCCGATACCCGCGCTGCACCGCTAATGATAAACTCGCTGGTGGCCTTGCCGCTGTAGGTATGCGCAATTTGCTCACATTGCAACTCTTGTCCGCTAATTTCGGAAAACAGGCTTTGCAACATACCCGCGACCATACAATCGACAGGCTCCATCGTTTCCGTCAAGGTTTGTGCAAACAAACTATTGGCAAGAGTCGCACGAACTATGCCGTGGTTTTCTGCATCAGTCAGTGAAAAACTCATTTTTCCCCAGCCGTGATTGGCAAAATAACGCTCCAACAATGCGATATAACTGTCCACCCCCAACTCGCCCAAGGCGACACCGCCAAGTGCAAACACTTCTTTTTCCAACGACAAAGCCACCCGTTTGCCCCACACCAACCCGCAATTTTTTAAAATCAACGACCAGGCATCACCGGTTTGATATTTGAGGGTGTCATAAATCGCGTGGATGAGATCAGAAGAAAGGTAAATGACACGAACATCGGTATTGCCGATGACCGTACCCTCCGCCAAATCAAAACGCTGGGAGGCTTCGCCAAAAATTTTCTGTAAGATTTGCGTACCTAACTGCTGCACTGCGTTGCTTGGTTCGGAAACTAGATTCATAGTCACTCGCTTATTCAGAAGCCAAAATATCTACGGCAAGTTGTAAATGGGGTTCAATCAACGAAAATGTTTGTGGAGATAATATGTTTTGGTAGTTTTTTAAAAGCCTAGCATAGGTTTCGTAAACTGCCCGCCGCCGTTTTGGCAAGGTGTCGGCATAGGCGGTAATTTCTGGGTAAGGCAGTATAGTTTTCGGATTGACCCCTATGCGCTCCTCGCGAGCAGGATAGGAAAACGCCTGTAAAATGGTTTTTAGCCATAATAACAATCTGTCGCCGAACCAATCCGGTTCATCCATCAACATGCTGTGCGTGGCGTAAGCACTGACATAGCTCACGTCACGGTGGCATTTGTCCCTTGGAAATTCGTGGTATTTTGCGAACGGATACAAAAAAAACACTTGCTTGATGGTTTCGGTAACGACCGCTTGCTCATGCGCGATGATTTCTTTCGCTGCGGCAACGCGTGCCGCGTAGTCAGGCAATAGAGCCAAATATCTTTCAAACTCGTATTCATTAAAATGCCGGCTTTCGGCAATACGAAACAACTCATCGACTTGCGGGTTGTCTCGCAATCTACTGGGAGAGACTTTAAGAAGTGCGCTCATGATCTTTTCCTTTATTAAGGGGCTGGAGTTTTGGTTGACCACGGCAGCGTCGAAAAAAACCGCCGTGCGCCACTACTGGCAGTTATAGATTTTTTAGCATATTGCCGTGCGGCTGCTTGGATGGCCGTTTGCGTAGCTAGGACAGACAGCGTCGATAAGCCATCTAACATAGCCGATGGTTCCAATTCCGCCTCAAACGAGCGGCCATGCCAAGGAAGCTTACGGAAATAGGCCCCACTTATTTGGTTGGCTGTAGTCGGTCGTGTCGCCGTGCCAGACGAAGCTTGACCGCTATGCCACGGGAGCTTACGAAAATAGACCCCACTTATTTGGTTGGCCGTAGTCGGTAGTGTAGCAGTGTCAAGCGAGGTTTGGTCACCTTGCCAAGGGAGCTTACGGAAATATGTCTCGCTTACTTGATTGGCCACACTAGGTTGTGTAACAGCACCAGTCGATACTTGATCGCCTTGCCAAGGCAAGTTTACGAAAAACCTAGCCGCCGCCAATGCGGATGTCGTTTCAACATCCGTTATGCAATACACAGGTTCGGACACGTGTGCTTGAAGGCTTATTACGGGCTCAGCTGATACGGCAACTAAATCTTCCGAGGCGATTTCCGCTTCGACGGCCAAAATGGGTACGCTCACTGTGTCGTCTGCTACAGCGGCCACGGGCTTTTCAGGGATTATTAGCGATGGTTCCGGCAGCACTACAACTTCGGCCAGTTTAGCCACAGGCATGGCAACGCCATCCTCCCGCGTTGCACCGGACACCGCCGCAGCCAATATAGATAGGGTGGTTTTAAGATGCGCTAATTGTAGCGCCGAGTAGGCAATTCCGGACTCGGCCATATCCGTCATCCTAGTTTCGCCAAAATTTCATTCGCAGTCGCGCCTTCCTTAGACCAAAATTCTACTGCATTCATCAATTTATTCGGGCCGACCAAAAATTTGCAGACAGTATTGCCCATGGCGTAACACTGAATTTCAATGCAACCACGTTCTTCGCGGTCATAAAAGGAAAACACTCCGGCAAATAATCCGGCATACATATGGCATACTGGTTTGCCCGCCAACGCCATAGATTGAGCGACCGCCGAATTGCGCAGTTCTATCACGCTCAAGCCTTTACTTTGCAAAGCTTCGTTGTCTTTGTCACCCAAAGTCAAGCGCCAGCCACCGAAGCCTTGTACGGTCAAAGGCCACCACCAAGTCTCCATGACAAACATTTTGTTCATTTGCCAAATATCTTGCTTGCCGCCACCGTATTCATGGCGCATTTTTTCATTGAAACGTTTCATATCATGCAACGCCCATTTCTGGCCGCATTCGTACATTAACAGCCCTGAAGAATCGCCTATTTCTTCTTCAATACCCAAATGCATGCCATTGATGAAAGATTCACTAACTTTGGCGGCGCGTTCGCCACCATGCAAGTAAATTGCACCTTTTTCTGCGTCAACCTTAAAAAATTCATCAGGGATGTAATAGTTATGGTAGCCTTGAAATCCGCCGTCTGTGACATCAATCGTCATGGTTTCACCGTTATCATTTGTGTAGGGGGGGGGAACGCCTAAGCGTCGGTATATTTCACCTTGCCAATATCAAAATCCAAGTGCGTCATTTTTTCGATAATGGCGCGTATGATTATTTTATTGGCAGGCACCAGCACATCGCCGGTGATAGGATGCAAAATCGGCACTTGGGTACGCTGCCCGATCAACTTTTCCAATGATTCAAAAGAATCCACATACAAACCTTCCGGAAAGGCCACTTCAACATTGTCACCGATTAATTTAGCTTGGCAAGACAAACGGCTATTAGGCCTAGCTCCGGTCAAGACCGACATCGTCAACGTTTCCCGCTGCGTTGGTGGCGACAAATGATGGGCATTTTTAGTGACTAAAACGTGGCAAGTCGCACATAAGCCGCGTCTGCCACAAATCTGTTGGACTTCAATCCGCCTTGCCAGCAAGGCATCCAACAAATGCAAGCCCGGTTGGATTTCAACCGTCTCCAACCCGTCTTCTTTAAATCTTACCTTGATAGTTTCCATCGCTTATCAATCTAGCTAAAAGTGAATTAAGACAATCACCGTCTACAGCAACATAATCAATCCCAGAACAGGGAGCATAGAACTAATATATTCCCTTTGTCGATATTGTCAACCAAAACAGGGTAATTACGAAAACATCACAACGAATAGCTTATGTTGCCGCCCCGCTTTTTATCGTGACCAACAAAAAACGGACATTTTTTAGGCTATCTTGCCGTAAAAATCCTGCCCAAATGCCAAAGACAGAGCGCGGCCTAGAATTTCTACTTCCCTAATTGAGAAAGCATATTCGATTAATCGGTTATTTACTGAAGGCGGGATATAATCTTTTAGGCTCTATTATGGGGAGGCAAGGTCTTTTGATAAAATGTACAATCTGCAACTTCAATTATAACTATCAAAAACCCCAATGCTATACCCCATCCGGCAGTTATGTTGAGTTGACACCATCACCTGACGGCATTGCGACAGCGGCGACACTATCCGGTGCAGCTACGGCAACAGCAACGCATTTACCAATACCACCAATGCAAGTCCTGTGACAAACGCTTTGATGACCTGATCGAAAAGGTCTTGTAGATCATAACCAGCGATTATCAACTGGGTATTGCTCTCATTGACACACCCTGTGAGGTATGGAGCCGAGCATATTCAACCGAAAGTCGACCATCACATCCTTGATTTTAAAAACCATTAGGCTGCTTGGCACATAAACTTATACCAACGAAACGATACTATAGCCATTTTGAAGCAAGCCCCCGTACTTATGCCCTGTGAGTACGAAACCGTCAACCTTTCAACGGAGGGAATAGGTCTTGTGATGAGAATGGCTTCAGCTTTTACAAAGTCCAATGCAGACATCCTCAAACGTTTTTAGTCGCCGTTCCGTCCTCTCTATTTGCCATCGGCGCATATTACAATCTAAGTCACCGCAGTATCTAAGCTTTTTAAGCTTGTTCATAACGTCAAAAAAGCGACAAATCATTATTACCCTAATTATGGGCTGTTTTAGCTAAAAAATCTGAACCCACATAGAGCCTATATGTTTATCCACTAAACAATACTTACCTAGAGACAATTTTAAGGAAAATAAAATGGTATGTCAATGTAATCACCTTTTATTGCGAACAGCAATATGAACTATTAAATAATACTTACTCGGAAACGATTTTAAGGAAAAGAAAGTGGTATGTCAATGTAATCACCATTTATTATGAACAGCGATATTGAATTATTGGATGCGCTTAAAGGCTATCTTGGCCATAAAACTGATGTCCAACTGGCTGATTACTTAACGCTTACAAGGCACGCGATCTATAAAATACGCGCAAATGAAGTGAAATTAGGCAGTTTGCAACGTCTTAAAATCCTAGACAAACTGGGCTATTTAGAGGCCGTAAGCGTTATTAAGAGTATTGCACCAAAATATCTTGCGGAAGTTATTGCTGAAAAACTGCAAGATCATGTGGCAATCATTGCTTTAGCGAATATAAAAGATAGTGAATCCCCGGAGGTAGATACACAATTACTGGCAT
>JACXTQ010000072.1 GCA_016919605.1 Methylovulum sp. | reverse complement strand
TGGATTGCTGATGATTATCAGCAAAGCCTTCGGATTATTGGCCGCCAGCATTGGAATCAACTCCCTGAATACCCCCGTATTTTTGTCGCCCAATTGCAAACGGGATGAAAAAATTTGTCCGGGTGTTGATGATGAGGCGGTCACAACTACAATATCTGCGTCTTTTACCTGCTCGTTAGTGCAGGCTTCTATACGCATCGGTCTTGAACAAAAAGACAGCGTATGCTGCAAATCCAGCGCATCACCCCAGGCTTTTTCATACGTACGACCGGCAATCACCAAATGGTCACAGACCTGTTTGATAACCAATGCATAGGCAAGCGTGGAGCCAACCCGTCCAGTTCCGATAATGGCGATTTTCATGGCAGACCGTACTCCATATGTAGAATTGATTTTCAGACGACAAGCATTGGAGTGCGGGTTTAGCAGGAGTAAAAAATGGATTTTTTACGCACTGGCAAGCATTAATAATGCAGAAACAGAAACGGAATTACCTGCAGAATTTTCCTGAGACCCCATTTCTGCAGTTCTTGCTTACCTCTACCGCATTTCCGATAGAGGTAAGTATAGACAAATCAATCGTTATTACTGCCGATAAACCGGTAAACCAGCGCTCCCAGTATCGCACCGGCTATTGGTGCAACCCAGAAAAGCCAGAGCTGGGCTAGTGCCCAATCGCCGACATAAACGGCAACACCCATGCTTCGGGCCGGATTAACGGACGTGTTAGTTACCGGAATACTGATTAAATGGATCAAGGTCAGAGCCAGACCGATTGCGATAGGTGCAAAACCTGCCGGTGCGCGGGCATCGGTAGCGCCAAGGATGATGATCAGGAACATCATGGTCATAACGACTTCAGTGATCAGCGCTGCCAATAAAGAATAGCCGCCGGGCGAATGTTCGCCATAGCCGTTCGATGCAAAACCTGCCGTCACATCAAAGCCGGCTTTGCCGCTGGCAATTAAATATAAAACGCCACCGGCCACTATACCGCCGAGAACCTGGGCAACGATGTAAGGCAATAATTTGTTAGCAGGAAAGCGCCCGGCCATCCAAAGTCCGATAGACACGGCAGGATTAAGGTGACAGCCGGAAATATGGCCAATTGCAAAGGCCATGGTTAAAACTGTCAGGCCGAAGGCAAACGAGACACCCAGCAAACCAATACCGACATCCGGAAATGCTGCTGCCAGAACCGCGCTACCGCAACCGCCAAGAACTAACCAAAATGTTCCGAAAAATTCAGCACCATATTGTTTCATGTTTATTCCCCTTATTTATGATTAAAAGATCGCCCGACCGGGAGTCAAGCAGGCTGACTCTATGGGAATCATGCCCGCAAGTCAAATTAACCGATAATAGGGACTTTAACTTTTTAAAATTCCCTGAAACTCATGGATTTAGGTAAGAGGGTTTGAAGAAATAGGCTTTTCTGAGCTGTATTTGAATCGTTCCAATGGAATAACTTCAAGCTTATGATTGAACGCCGAATGAGCTCTTGTTACCAGAATGATTGAAATACAGATTTCGAGCCTTCTCCCTCTGGAGAAGGCGTTTTAGAGCTGGTATAGATAATTGTGGTTTGCATGTCAACAAAACTGATCACTAATTATTTCCTTATAATAAATAATGTATTTTAGCTATCGCTATTTACTTTAGTATATAAAGCGCTAAACTGGCAGCGACTCTTATTACGGGCTTGCCGAATAAGAAAATTATACAGCGGCGATACCACGTCGTTGAGTATTCCAATTCGAACAGGATAGGTTAGTGATGATGCCAACAAAACCTCTCGCCGGAACTGCCGGCCATGCACTTAAATTGATTGTCGCCGGCAGCTTTTGCATGGCCGGTGTCGACGATATCCAGGCCGCAGAAAAGAAAAGCTACACTAAACCGCCGTTTGCTTCGTTTTCCAGCCAGATGCCCGATGCCTTGCTCGGCAACGATAAATATGAAAAACCGGTCTGGAATCTGCATGGTGCACTAGGTTTGCCAAAATGGCTGTCGATGTCTCTTGAGCAACGCATTCGCTATGAAACCATGGATGGCAGCTTCAAAGCCAAAAGCTCAGGCGGCGATCAGCAAATCCCGTTGCAGCTGGATTTTTGGCTGGAAGCCCATCTTGGTCATTTCCGGTTCGGCAGCGAATTTCTGGATGCCCGGCAAGTCGGTTCCGACGAGGGTTCCGGTATCAACAACACACATGTCGACGAAGCCGATTTTATCCAGGGCTATCTGGCCTGGGCAGACCAAAACTTTCTTTACAGCGGTTTGGGCACCGAAGTAATTGCCGGACGGCAAACATTGAACTTCGGTAGTCGTAGACTGGTGGCGCGTAACGTGTTCCGCAATACCATCAATAGCTTCGACGGTCTCAGGGTAAGGGTGCTTGACTACGGCAATTGGCAATTCAATGCTTTTGTTACCATGCCCGTCGGTCGCTATCCGAACAATTCAGACCAATTGCTAGATGGTTTTCATAGTTTTGACGAACCTGAATCCAATACCTGGTTCTCCGGCGGTTTTCTGGAAATGTACGACCTGGGGCTAGGAATCAACGGTGAGTTGTACTTGTATCATCTGGATGAAGGCGATCGTGATGATCGCAGCTTAACACGCAATCGCCGCTACTTCACACCAGGTGCGCGTTTTTACATCAAACCTGCCAAAGCGAAATTCGACTTCCAACTGGAAACGATCGGCCAATTCGGTACGGTGCGTGCCACTACCAGTCCGACTGATGGTACGGATTTGCAGCATGAAGCCTGGTATCAGCACGTTGATGTCGGCTATACCTTCGATATGCCGTGGTCGCCACGTTTTGCCATTGAATACGATTACGCCAGCGGTGACCATGATCCGAATGACAAAGAAGATGGCCGTTTCGATACATTGTATGGCGCACGGCGTTTTGAATATGGGCCGACCGGCATTTACGGCGCGTTCGCCCGTAGCAATATCAACACGCCGGGCTATCGGATCGGTATCAATCCACGTTCAGACGTACAGGCCTTTTTAAGCCACCGCTTTTTTTGGCTGGCTGAGAGCAAAGATAGCTGGACGACAGCGAACTTGCGGGATAAAACCGGTAACACCGACCCTTTCATCGGTCAGCAACTCGAATTATCAACGCGGTGGGATGTTAACAGCAGCCTGAACCTGGAGACCGGCTGGACGCATTTGTTCAAAGGTCCTTTCGCTAAAGCTACAGCAGATGCGCCGGATGCACAGGATGTCGATTACTTTTATATACAGAGTTTGTTTCGTTTTTGAGTTACTGGAGAATCTTATGATATCTAATCGCTTTATTCGCCTAATCCTCGCCACGTGGTTGATTTTACTTGCTCCCGCTGCTTTGGCAGCAACTACTCTAGTTGCTGTTGCCGCGGATTTTACTAAACCGATGACCGAAATTGCCGCGGCTTTTGAAAAAGTCACCGGCCATACCGCAAAACTGTCGTTTGGTTCTTCCGGCAAAGCGTTCGCGCAAATCCAAAGCGGTGGGCCGTTTGAAGTGTATCTATCGGCCAGTGAAAAATATCCGCTGGAACTGGAAAAATCCGGACAAGTCGTGGTCGGCAGCCGTTTTGTTTATGCAATTGGCAAACTGGTGCTGTGGTCGGTGAAACCCGGCTATGTCGATGATAAAGGAGAAGTTTTGCAAACTGGCAATTTCAAACACATTGCCTTGGCTGATCCTGCCCATGCGCCCTACGGAGTGGTGGCAGAAGAGGTGATGAAAAGTCTTGGCGTATTGGACAAGCTGCGTCACTTATTCGTAATGGGAGAAAACATCTCGCAAACCTTTCAGTTTGTCAGCACCGGAAATGCCGAACTGGGCTTTATAGCATTAGCCCAGGTTATCGATATAAATACTGGTAAAATGGGTAGCGGTTCCGGCTGGATGATACCGGATAATCTGCACAGCCCATTTAATCAAACAGCTGTGTTGCTGAAAAAAGGCGCCGAAAACCCGGCTGCCCTAGCTTTGGTGGATTTTCTCAAATCGCCTGTGGCTTTGGCGATTATCGAAAAATACGGCTTTGGTTTACCCAAATAATCATCCAAAGGTCATTATGTTAAGCCCAGCCGACATCGAAACCCTGTTGTTAACCTTCAAAGTGGCCAGCATCACCACGGCGTTGATGCTGCTGTTCGGCACCCCGCTGGCTTGGTGGCTTGCCCGGACTCGCTCCGCGTGGAAAGGCCTTATCAATGCCGTCGTTGCGCTGCCGCTGGTGCTGCCGCCGACGGTATTGGGCTTCTATTTGCTAGTGCTTATGGGTCCGGCAGGAGTTGTCGGTGAACTCACCAACTGGTTAGGCATAGGTACTTTGCCGTTTACTTTTGCCGGATTGGTGGTGGCTTCGGTACTGTATTCCATGCCTTTTGTTGTTCAACCTTTGCAAGCCGCGTTTACGAGTATCGGTACGCAGCCACTGGAAGCCGCCGCCACCTTGCGTGCCGGGTCGCTGGATACTTTTTTCAGTGTGGTGGTGCCACTGGCAAAACCCGGCTTCCTGACTGCCGCCATTTTAGGCTTTACCCATACCGTCGGCGAATTCGGCGTGGTGCTGATGATCGGCGGCAACATTCCCGGTAATACCCGCGTGGTGTCGGTGCAAATCTACAATCATGTCGAAGCACTGGAATACACTGAGGCTCACTGGCTGGCGGGTGTTCTACTGGTGTTCTCGTTCACGGTATTACTGGTGCTGTACAGCGCATTTAAAACTCATCCTGTTGCCCATCAATTGAGATGACATTCCCTATCAGCGCCCGTTTTCAACTTGACTATGGAGCTTTTCAGCTCGCTGTTGATCTTAATCTGCCGAATTCCGGGGTTACCGTGCTGTTCGGCCATTCCGGTTCCGGCAAGACCTCACTGTTGCGCTGTATAGCGGGACTTCAACGTGCGCAGACGGGCTTTCTAAAAATCAACGGAAAAGTCTGGCAAGACACCGAGCGAGGGATTTTTTTACCTACCCATCAACGACCATTGGGTTATGTGTTCCAGGAAGCCAACCTGTTTCCGCATCTGACGGTTACAGGCAATCTGCAATACGGTTTGAAGCGGATAGGGAAATCGTTTGCCACTGAATATATTCAGCATATCCTAAACCTGTTTGGCATTACGCATTTGCTGGATCGTATGCCAGATCGCCTGTCCGGCGGCGAACGTCAGCGGGTTGCCATCGCCCGTGCGCTGGTGCTGAATCCGGAAATTTTATTGATGGACGAACCTTTGGCATCACTGGACTTCAAACGTAAGCAGGAGATTTTGCCGTTTCTCAGCCGGTTGCACCGGGAGCTGAACATTCCGGTGTTGTATGTTACCCATTCCCAGCAGGAGGTCGCGCAACTTGCCGATCATCTGGTGATTTTGGCGGAAGGCCGGGTATTGACGTCAGGCCCGTTGGCGGAAACGTTAAGCCGGATCGATTTACCCCAAGCGCAAGACAGGGAGGCCTCTACAGTGTGGCCAGTCAGTATTGCCGAACAGGAAGCGGAATATCATCTGACCCGCGTCGCATTTGACGGTGGGATCCTCAGTCTGTCTGTCGTCGACGCCGAAATCGGAACGCCGTTGCGAGTTCAGATTTACGCCCGCGATGTCAGCATCGCCCTGGAAGCGCCAACCGCCACCAGTATCCTCAACGTGTTGCCTGCCAGGATCACCGGCATTACCGAAGGTCAAGGCGGCCAGAGTGTCGTGCGTTTGCAGGTTGGCGCATTGCCACTGTTAGCTCACATTACCCGAAAATCGGCGTTGTTATTGGGCTTGCAAATCGGTATGACTGTTTATGTGCAGATCAAGGGAACATCGATATTAAATTAATCAACATGTCTGGGCATTAACTATAAAAACAACCGATAGTTATACCCTCATCCAAACCTTCTTCTAAAGGAGAAGGGGGGAGTTACTAAAAGTCACCATAACGCAATTATTTAAGGATTTTTTTGTGAAAATTCAGGCAAAACAACTGGCTGTAGGCAATGAACAATCCTTTGAACCAGCGTTGGTAGAGGGTGATATAAGACTGATCGGTGGCTTAAACGAACGCCTTTTTAAGCTCTTGGCTGCCGTTGAAAATACCGGTTCAATCAACCAGGCGGCCAAGGCAGTTGGACTGACCTATAAAGGCGCATGGGAAATGATTGAACGGGCTAATAATCTGTCGCCCAAACTATTGGTTGCTACTGCGGTTGGCGGAAAACAAGGTGGCGGCACCAAGCTGAC
>JACXTQ010000071.1 GCA_016919605.1 Methylovulum sp. | reverse complement strand
TCTCGACCAACGGCTTGGGTTTCTAGCAACTGGCCTTGGGCGTTGAAAAAAGCCCGGTTGACAAATTGCCCCCAACGCAGGGTTCCATCATGGGCAATAATCCGGTTTTCGATAGTGACGATAGGATGGTCAGGGGTCAGTAATGCCAATTGGGCGTTAATATCAGCAATATCCTCATGCCAAGCCGCAGGGTGCCATTTATGCCCCACCAAACTGTCACGTGACTTGCCAAACAGACGGCAATAGGCCTCGTTAACATACAGCACCGTGCCATCGGCCTTAAAACGGCAGATAATTTCTGTTTGGTCTTCCAGCAAGCCACGATAGCGCTCTTCACTGAGCTGTAATACCGACAAGGCGACCCGAAATTGTTCGGTATGACGGTGCATTTTTTTGACGATCAGGGCGATCAGAAAAGCTGAAACCAGAAAAACTACCGCAGCAATATCACTGATGATTTCAGAGGCAAGCTTTGCAAACGGTGGCACAAAAAAGTAATGGACGGTCACTGCGCTAAGCAGGGCGGTCATGGCTCCAGGGCCGATGCCACAGAAATAGAAACTGACGACTAGTGCCGGATAAAAGGCAAGAAACACTAAGCCGTATTCGGCTGGCAGCACCCAAAAATAGAGCAGTAAAGTGCTTCCGTAAATGGCTAACGCCAGCGCGTAACGGCAGACTGAAGACCTTTTTGCATATAATGCTTCCTCTTGACCCATCTAATCCTGCCAATAGTTTGGGGTAATATCAGAACAAAGCCATAAGTCTTAAGGCATCTACTTAAAAAGCTAAGTCCATTGGAAAACCGCATTGTTATTTTTCTCTACCATACACTTTAACAAAGTAGTTTGCACTTTTTAAAGCGTGTGCATCAGCCTTTATTCGTTATAAAACCTTACTTACTGACGTTTATCCCTTACGCAAAACCGTCAAGGGCGGCTGATTCAATACCCCGCGCAACCCCCAGCATCCGGTAATGCCGACACAGATTGCGCCCAGCATAGGTATCAACACCCACACATAAAAGTTTGGCTGGTAAGCCATGCTCATGACGCGGGTATATAAGGCAAACAGTAAGGCTTCGGATAAGATGACGGCGACCACGCCGGAGATAAACCCTAAGGCGGCGAATTCAATCATCTGATTTTTGCGCAACAAACCCCGACTGGCCCCTAAGGTACGCATTAACGCGCCTTCATAGATACGACTGTCCAAGGTGCTGTAAACGGCGGCAAACAGGACGGTAAAGCCCGCCATTAAGGCAAAATACAGCAAATAATTAATGGCTTGGGTCAATTGTGTCAGTATGGTTTTAAACTGCTGCAAAATAGCGTCCACTTCCATAATCGTGGTGTTGGGGTATTTTTTCACCAGTGCGTTCAAACGCTGTTTTTCGCTGCGTGGCAAGTAAAAACTGGTCAGGTAGGTGCTGGGGAATGCGTCCAGCGTGCCTTTTGAGAAGATCATGTAAAAGTTGGGCTTCATGGTGTCCCAGCGTAAGCTGCGCAGACTGGTGACAGTGGCGGTCAATTGCTCACTGCCGACCGTGAAGGTGAGCAAGTCGCCCACTTTGATATTCAGGCTATCGGCGAGTTTTTGCTCCACCGACACTTGCCCGGCCTTGGCGTCCGTCCACCACTGTCCAGCGGTAATTTTGTTCTCGTCAGGCAGGGTGTCTGTCCAGGTCAGGCTTAATTCGCGGTGGGTGGCGGCCTCGCCTTGGCTGTCTTTACTGACCCGTTTTTGGACGGGGATGCTGTTGATAGCCACTAAGCGTCCGCGCACTACCGGATAAAATTGGCTGCCGTTGATGTGTTGTTGTTTAAGCTCTTCGGCAAATTCGGCTTGTTGTTGCGGGAAGATGTTTAAGGCAAAATGGTTGGGGGCGTTGGCTGGCAATTGCTGTTGCCAATTGCTTAACAAATCGTTACGCACGGTAAAGCTTAAGATCATGGCGACCAACGTCAAACTAAACGCCAGTATCTGGCTGACACTGGCTTGCCGGTTTCTGGACAGGCCTTGTAGACCAAACCGCCAGCTTAAACTGGCGATGGGCAGGCGTTTAAGGCCGGTCAACAGCGCAAAGACCAGTCCGCCCAATACCAGCAAGCCCAATACCCCCCCGCCCAATAACGTGGCGGTCATGGCCAAATCATCGGTATATTGCCAAATCAGCACACTAATCATAGTCAAGGCCACGCCATAGACCAGCCACGCGCTAGCGGGTAACGGCTCCAGTTCACGGCGTAACACTCGCAACGGCGAGACTTGCTTAAGCCGTAACAACGGCGGCAGGGCAAAGCCCATCAGCACCGCTAAGCCAATGGTAAAACCAAAACCGACCGCCGATAGGCTAGGCGACACCACTTGTTTGGGCAACAAATCTCTTAATAAATAAAACAAGCCTTGTTGGGCAAACCAGCCGAGCAAGCAACCTAAGCCGCTGGCCAATACTCCCAAGATGAGAAATTGGCTACCATACAGCCAAAGGATGTCCTGTTGCTTGCAGCCTAAGCATCGTAACAGGGCGGTGTTGTCAAAATGGCGTTCGGTATAGCGGCGGGTTGCCATAGCTATCGCCACCCCGGCAATGATAATGATTAAGGTGCTGGACAGACCCAGATAGCGTTCCGCACGGTCAAGCGCCGAACCCAATTCGGGGCGGTCTTTATGGATATCCATAAGCCGTTGCGAAGGGTTTAATTGTGGCTTAAGCCAGAGCGTAAAGGCTTGTAAGTCTTGCGGTGCACCGATAAATTGGAAAAAATAATGGACATGGCTACCCGGCTGGATGGCATGGGTGGCGGCCAAATCGGCCTCGTTCATCAATACCCGTGGCGAAAAGCTATAAAAATCGCCTTGTTTGTCGGGTTCATAGGTGACGATACGCGAGACGGTCAAAGGTTGTTCGCCCACCGTTAAGGTGTCGCCCAATTGCAGATTTAAGGCGGGCAGCACCCGTTTTTCCACCCACACTGTTCCGGCGGCAGGGCCTTGGGGTGTGGGC
>JACXTQ010000070.1 GCA_016919605.1 Methylovulum sp. | reverse complement strand
GGAAGGGTTTAGAGCCGAAAAATTTCCGAAAATTGAATTGCATCGTAGTGTGTTGGCGCGACCTTTGCTGTATCCTGACGACCCCGATATTATCGCAGTTGCCAGCGATGTTCCATTAGAGCTTCCTGTGCATGTGTCCTGTTTAGATATTAATCGCCCGGCGTTGGTCGCCGATTTTATTGCTGAATGGATGCCGTAGGTTTCGCTATGATAGATAGGTGTGCGCTTGAGGTGCAACCGTTGCTGACCCTTAATGAGGCTTTGGCGCAGATATTGGCGGCTATACAACCTCTACAAGAGTTTGAAACGGTGCCGCTAAATAATGCGTTGGGGCGGGTGTTGGCGGATAAGGTGCGGGCTCGTGTCGATCTTCCGCCCTACCGTAACGCGGCGATGGATGGCTATGCGTTTGCCAGCCGCGATATTGCCGTTGCGAGGGTTTTTGCATTGCACTGTGTCGGTACTGCCAAGGCAGGGCGGCCTTTTCTGGGGCAGCTAAATCCGGGTGAATGTGTTAGGATTTTTACTGGGGCAGCAGTGCCGGAACAGGCTGATTCCGTTATTATGCAAGAAGAAGTACAGGTGCAAGGGAAAATAATTCATTTTCCGGCGCACATTAAGGCGCAACAGAATGTCCGCTATCAGGGTGAAGATATTAGGCAGGGCGACGAGCTTTGCACCTATCCAAAAGCGTTGACCGCCGCCGATTTGGGGTTGTTGGCGGCGGCCGGTATTGCCGAAGTGACGGTGGTGCGTCCGTTAAAAATCGCTTTTTTTTCTACCGGCGATGAACTGGTCGGATTAGGGCGGCCATTGGCATTAGGACAAATTTACGACAGCAACCGCTATCTGTTAAGCGGATTGCTGGATGACAAGTGTTATGAGCCAATTGATGGTGGCGTTCTTGCCGATGATCAAGACCAACTTGAGGTCGCACTGCTTAAGGTCGCTGAAAGCGTTGACGTGCTGATTACCACCGGAGGGGCTTCGGTTGGCGAAGCCGATTATATTGGCGACATGCTTCGTCGGTGCGGGCAGGTGAATTTTTGGAAATTGGCGATAAAACCGGGTAAGCCCTTGGTGTTTGGCAAATTGGCAAGCAGTTATTTTTTTGGCTTGCCCGGCAATCCCTTGGCGGTGATGGCGACATTTCGGCAACTGGTGCGACCCGGTTTGTTGCATTTGCTGGGTCTACCATACCAAGCCCCGCTACGGTTAACAGCGACGTGTACCAGTGCCCTTAAAAAATCCCCGGGGCGGCAAGAATTCCAGTGCGGCATCCTTAGCCAAGACGATGACGGGGTATTGCGGGTGGTTTCGGCAGGGCAGCAAGGTTCGCATCTATTGGGTACTCTGCATAAGGCCAATTGCTATATCGTGTTGCCTAGCGACTGCCAAGGTGTGCAGGTGGGTGGGCAAGTCGTCGTCGAGCCGTTTAATGTGCATATTTAACAACGGTTATGGGCAGTTAACGATTACACTTAGAGTGTACCGATGTGTGTTGGCTACCCCCGTGGTTAACCAGAAAAAATTCAATGAAACAGATAACGCATGACAGGATAAATCTGTGCATATTCATATTTTAGGTATTTGTGGGACGTTTATGGGCGGTTTGGCCGTTATTGCCAGACAGTTAGGCCATCAGGTATCAGGGTCTGACCAGAACGTTTATCCGCCAATGAGCACCCAGTTGCAAGCCCAAGGCATACAACTGTCGGAAGGGTATAAGGCGGACAATTTGCTGCCCCGCCCTGATTTGGTGATTATCGGCAATGCCTTATCACGCGGTAATCCTGAGGTGGAAGCGGTATTGAACCAAGGCTTGGCTTATGTCTCCGGCCCGCAATGGCTGGCGGAACATGTATTGCGCGACAAATGGGTGTTGGCGGTTGCTGGTACCCACGGTAAAACCACTACTACCAGTATGTTGGCTTGGATTTTAGAGGCCAATGGTTTACAGCCTGGCTTCCTGATTGGCGGTATCCCGTTGGATTTTGGGGTGTCGGCAAGGCTGGGCGAATCCGACTTTTTTGTTATAGAAGCCGATGAATATGATTCGGCCTTTTTTGACAAACGCTCAAAATTTGTCCATTATCGCCCACGCACAGCCATTTTGAATAATCTTGAGTTTGACCATGCGGATATTTTTCCCGATCTGGAGGCGATAAAAAAACAGTTCCACCATTTGGTCAGGACAGTGCCTGGCGAAGGCTTGCTGATTAGTCCGGCTGATGATGCCAATCTAAAAGATGTGTTGGCGATGGGCTGTTGGACACCGGTGGCGGGCACATCAATCGGGGTCGATGCCCAATGTGATGCCGATGCCCAATGGAATGCACAATTGCAAAAAGCCGATGGCAGCCAATTTACCGTGTTTCTTGAAGGTGTCCGGCAAGCGACGGTGACTTGGGGATTGACTGGGCGGCATAATGTCTATAATGCCTTGTCCGCGCTGGCCGCCGCACGCCATGTGGGGGTGTTGCCCGCCGATGCCGCCGCCGCTTTGATGCGCTTTCGTAACGTCAAACGGCGTATGGAAGTGCTGGCCACCATCAATGGTGTGACCTTATATGACGATTTTGCCCATCACCCCACCGCCATCGCCACCACTTTAGACGGTTTGCGCAAGCAAGTGGCAGGGCAGCGCATTATTGCCATTGTCGAGCCGCGCTCCAATACCATGCGCATGGGGGTGCACACCAAAACGTTAGCCGCTTCGTTAAGCCAAGCTGATTTGGCAATCATTTATCAGCCGGAAACGATGGACTGGGATTTGACCGCCCTAAAACAATATGCGGATAATATCGAAATTTGCACGTCGCTGGAGGGCATCATCGCCAAATTACAGGCGCAAGCTTGTCATGGCGGCCATTTTGTCCTGATGAGCAACGGAAGTTTCGGAGGTATTTATCAGCGTTTACAGACTGCGTTACACGCACTTTAAACCCGACCTTGTGATAATGGAGAGTGAGATAGAACTGGTATTAACTGGTGGTTCAAAATAGAATAGGGCGCAGATCGAGCGTTCGATTGACACAAGTGTTTAACCCAACTTTGACGGACTTTTAAATGACCGATTATAAATTAACACATCTTAAACAGCTGGAAGCTGAGAGCATTCATATTATCCGTGAAGTGGCAGCTGAATTTGAACGTCCTGTGATGCTGTATTCTATAGGCAAAGATTCAGCGGTCATGTTGCACCTGACCATGAAGGCTTTTTTCCCTGGCAAACCGCCTTTTCCTTTGTTGCACGTTGATACAACTTGGAAGTTTAAGGAAATGATAGCCTTCCGTGACCAATGGATTAAAGGATTGGGTTTGGATTTATTGGTACATATCAATGAAGATGGTGTCGAACAAGGCATAGGCCCGTTTACTCATGGCAGTAAAAAACACACGGATGTGATGAAAACCCAATCGCTTAAACAAGCTTTGAACAAACACCAGTTTGATGCCGCTTTTGGGGGGGCTCGTCGTGACGAGGAAAAATCGCGTGCTAAAGAGCGAGTGTATTCTTTCCGAGATAAAAACCATACTTGGGATCCTAAAAATCAACGCCCTGAATTGTGGAACATTTATAACGGCAAAATCGACAAAGGCGAAAGCATCCGAGTGTTCCCCTTGTCAAACTGGACGGAATTGGATATTTGGCAATACATCCATTTGGAGCAGATTCCTCTTGTGCCGCTTTATTTTGCGAAAGAACGTCCAGTTGTTGAAAAAGACGGCATGTTAATCATGGTCGATGATGAGCGTATGCCCATAGGCCCAGATGATAAGGTTGAAATGAAAATGGTGCGCTTTAGGACTTTAGGCTGTTATCCATTGACAGGTGCGGTGGAATCAACCGCCACCACGTTGCCTGAGATTATCCAAGAGATGTTATTGACCACCACCTCCGAGCGTCAAGGGCGTTTGATTGACCATGACCAATCCGGCTCTATGGAACAGAAAAAACGTGAAGGGTATTTTTAAGGCGTTTATTGCCTTAGATTAACTGCGGGAGTCCCTCTAAGATGGCATTGAATAAGTTACTGTTGCTGTGTACCCTGCTGGTTTCCGTCAACAGCTATGGGGGCATTTATAAATGCGCCGATGGGCGTGGTGGTGTCGTTTATTCCGACACCGAGTGCGCCACCCGTGCCGACCGTAAACTTGTCAAGACCGTACAGGGGCCTATGCCAGCGCCGCCGCAAACGGATAGCCCTTCCGGGTCGCCCGTTTCAGCGTTGCTGGAAAAACTACAGGCCAAACTTAGGGGCTTGGGCAATAGCCCTGCATTAACTTCAGCGTTACCTTCAACATTACCCAGCGGTCTTAGCACTAACGGTTTGGACATCCCTAATGGTTTGGATATTTCGCAACTTACGCAAGTGTTGCAGGCATTACAGGCCTTGCAATGTGGCGGCGATGCGGACTGCCTACAAACAGCCTCTTGTAATGAAGTTGGCCAATTAATGGGTCTTTGTTCAAATACCGAATGGATGGCAAGCAATGCTCAGCATGCCTTGTGTGCAAACCAGGGATGCCGATAAAGCGGCTGTGTTTTTACCTTGAACCTTTTACCTTGAATCATATTATGTCCCATCAATCTGATCTGATCAGCACTGCTATTAACGCCTATTTGGCACAACACGACTGTAAAGAAACGTTACGTTTTCTGGCTAATGATGGCAAAACGGCGCTGATAGGCCGTTAGCCGGCATTGCCTAGAAATAGGTTAGCGTCGAAGTCTTCTTAGATGTTTCTTAATAAATTGCTGTTACTCTGCATCATTTTTATGCCGGTAAACAGTTATGGCGGCATTTATAAATGCGCTGATGGGCATGGCGGTGTCATCTATTCGAATATCGTCTGTGACAGCCCGGTGGAACGTCAGCTTGTTAATGTGCCATCCAAGCCGGAAGCATCTTTGGATAGGGCTTTTTTTTCTTCGATGATAGAAAAAATGAAAGACTTTATTAAAGGCTTTGGCGATGACCACGCATTAAATTCAGAATTGCCAGGCAGCAGTACCCACACACAAAACTATCACTGTGATGGCCGCACCCGCTGTCCGCAAATGACCTCTTGTGATGAGGCTAACTTTTTTATCAGGTATTGTCCAAACACTGAAATGGATGGCGATAATGACGGCATTCCCTGTGAAAGCCAGTGGTGCCGATAAAGCAGCTTTATTTTTACCTTGAACCTTTTACCTTGAATCTAATACCATGTCCCATCAATCCGATCTGATCAGCACTGATATTAACGCCTATTTGGCACAACACGAACGCAAAGAATTGTTGCGCTTTCTAACCTGCGGCAATGTCGATGACGGCAAAAGCACCCTGATAGGCCGTTTGCTGCACGATTCTAAAATGATCTATGAAGACCAATTGGCGGCGGTGCAAGCCGACAGCGTCAAATCCGGCACCACGGGGGCGGGCAAAATTGACTTGGCGTTGCTGGTCGATGGCTTGCAGGCCGAACGTGAGCAAGGCATCACCATTGATGTCGCCTACCGTTATTTTTCCACGTCTACGCGCAAATTCATCATTGCCGATACTCCCGGGCATGAGCAATACACGCGCAATATGGCGACTGGCGCGTCCACCTGCGACTTGGCGATTATCTTGATTGATGCCCGTTACGGTGTGCAAACCCAAACCAAACGCCATAGCTTCATCGCCTCATTATTGGGTATCAAGCATGTTATCGTCGCCATCAACAAAATGGATTTGGTCGAATACAGCGAAGAAAAATTCCTGCAAATCCAACAAGATTACCTGAAATTCATCGAAACTTTGGCGTTGCAGGATGTCCAATTCATCCCGATGTCAGCTTTAGATGGCGACAATGTCGTCAACCCTAGTGAAAATATGCCTTGGTTCAAAGGCGTGCCGATGATGGAGGCCTTGAATACGGTTGTTATCGCCCATGACCGTAATTTTGACAATGCGCGTTTCCCTGTGCAGTACGTTAACCGTCCCAACTTGGATTTCCGTGGCTTTTGTGGCACGGTTGCGGCGGGTGTGTTCAACAAAGGTGATTTGATCACGGCTTTGCCCTCCGGCAAGAGCAGCAAGATTAAAGCCATCGTCACTTATGACGGCGAACTTGAACAAGCTTTTGCACCGATGTCCGTCACGTTCACTTTGGAAGATGAGATTGACATCAGCCGTGGCGACATGATTGTCGGCAAAGAGCAGGTGGCGGCGGTGATTGCCGACAAGTTCAAGGCACATATCGTTTGGATGACCGAAAAAGCCCTTGCCCCAGGCCGTCAATATATGGTCAAACTGGCGACCCGCAGCGTCTTTGGTTCGGTATCCATGATCCATCACCGTATTGATGTCAATACCTTGGAACATCATGATGCCAATGAGCTAAAACTTAATGAAATTGGTTGCTGCACTGTGTCCGTCACCGCCCCGGTGGTGTTTGACCCTTACCAAACCAGCCGTGGCACCGGTTCGTTTATTATTATCGACCGCCTAAGCAATAGTACGGTAGGGGCGGGAATGATTATCGGCACCTCCGATGATGAAGGCCTGCAATCCGTCAGTGCCGAGGAACGTGCGGCACGGTTTAGCCAAACGCCGGCGGCAATCATGTTGACGGGCATCAATAGCGGAACGGTGGCTTATCAGTTGGAAAGGAAGTTGTTTGATAACGGTCATGCAACCACAGTGTTGGAAGCGCACGCGACCGCTGATTTGATACAGGCCATCAAAAATGCCGGATTGTTGGCGATTTGCACCGATTGCCCAACTGAGCTTGCCGACAGTGCTTTTGATACGGATACGCTGTCGCTTGATGACATCCATAGTGCCCTTAAAGAGCAAAATATCGTCCATTAATCGGTTGTCCTCTAAGGGGCCGGCATCTTCTTGGCTCGCCCCTTAGGGGTGGCTTATGCCGAAAAAATGATCTCGTATCCGGCATATTTGCGGATATTCAGCACACCGCTGTCCAATAATAAATATTGTCCCTTAATGCCTAGTAAGGTGCCGGATATGTCCGGTGTCTTAATGAGGCAGAGGGATTTTATTTTATGGGGATAGTGGCTAACGGGAAAATGCAGGTCAACGGTTTCGGCCATACTTAATGCCTCAATGGCGGTTTCGCCAAAGCGCTGGGTTATGGCAGTGAGTTCATCGGCGCAAACGGTGATGAGTTGGTCGCGGTGGCTGGGCAAGTCAATGGGATCGGCAATTTTCTTCAGCATTTGTTGCCAATTGGTTTTATCGCTGATGTGTTGGGCGAGGGCGACTTCAACCAGGCCGGCAATATAACGCGATCGGGTTTTGAAAATAGCCAGTGCTTGGGTTGCGCCTTGGTCTATCCATCGGGTCGGGATTTGGCTGGCGCGGGTAATGCCCACTTTAATACCGCTGGAATTGGCAAGATAAACGATATGCGGTTGGAAACAAAATGCTTCGCCCCAACTCGGTTCCCGGCAAGTCCCGACGGCGTAATGGCAGGTGTGGGGCTTGACAATGCACAGATCGCATTCGGCCAATGAGATAAAGCAAGGGTAGCAGTAACCTTGGTTATAGGTCTTTTTAATCGGTTTGGCGCAGTGTATACAGCGGATATTGCCGGTGTTGACTAGTTTTATGGGGTTGCCGATGAACGGGTTTAAGGCTATTTTTTCATTATTTAGTGGTAAGTCGTACAGGATAGGTGAGCCCAAGTGCCCGCACATTTTTTTGAGTTGCCCCTGCATGGTGTCGTAGTCCTAGATAAGCCAATTAAAGCCAATATAATGGCATAGATTGGCGATAATAAAAGCCGATGTCTATGTTATTGCGGCTTATTTGCTGTTTTTGCATATAAAACCATCTAAATTATAATGATATTCATTATCGTATAAAAAGGCTTCGCGTCATTTAAAATCAATCGTTTAAAAAACTTTAACAGGATCGTAATGGGGTTCTATGGAATTATTGAGCATATATCGACCTTGATTAAATCAAAACAGCTCGTTATAATCCAACAGCTTTTATGTTCGGAGTTAGGCAGTGGCAATTAAAAAATTATCCACTGTCAGCAAAATTCTTGTTTATCAATTATTGATAATAACGCTAGCCGTGTTAGGCTTTGCTGTTGTACAAGGGTGGCAACAGGCATTTTCTTCGGTGCTAGGTGGGCTGACGGCTTTTATCCCTAATGCATATTTCGGGTGGAAAATACGCAGTGCTGCGGGCAAGACCGCAAGAAAGGCCGTCAATACCTTTTATATAGGCGAAGTCGGCAAGTGGGTGCTGACCATCGCCCTGTTTGTCGTGGATTTTAAGATTCCCAACGTAAATATATTTCCACTATTGGCCACCTATATGATGGCAATATCTGTTTTTTGGTTCGCGCTATTGATGCGTTGACATTGACTATTTAGAGAGAGGAACAATGGCTACCGAAGCTCATGCTGCCGAAGGTGCAACCGGATATATCATTCACCATTTGACCGCGCTGCGGGTTGGCGAAGGTTTTTGGTCATTACATCTTGACACGTTGTTTTTCTCAGTGGTTTTGGGCGGCTTATTTGTCTGGTTTTTTAAGACCGCAGCCGATAAGGCCACCGCTGGAGTTCCGGGCTTGGTGCAAAGTTTCGCAGAAATGCTGATTGAATTTGTCGATACGCAAGTAAAAGACAGTTTCCACGGCCATAGCAAGCTGATTGCGCCGTTGGCGCTGACCATTTTTTGCTGGGTATTCCTGTGGAATTTTATGGATTTGTTCCCCGTTGACATCCTGCCTTTAATTGGCTCTTTAATGGGTATCGACTATTTACGGGTAGTGCCTAGCACCGATTTGAACGCCACTTTTGCGATGTCCATCTCCGTGTTCTTCCTGATTATTTTTTACAGTATTAAGATCAAAGGCGTATGGGGCTTTACCAAAGAATTGACCTTGCAACCGTTTGGCCCTTGGCTAATGCCGTTCAACTTGCTGTTGAAGTTGGTCGAAGAGCTTGCAAAACCTATCTCCTTAGCTTTGCGGTTATTCGGTAACTTATATGCGGGTGAGTTGATCTTCATCCTGATCGCGTTGTTGCCTTGGTATATCCAGCCCGTGTTGAGTTTCCCTTGGGCGATTTTTCATATTTTGATCATTACTCTGCAAGCGTTCATTTTTATGGTGCTGACGATTGTTTACTTGAGTATGGCGCACGAAGACCATTAGTTTTTTACACTTTTTTATAACTTGATATACGTTTTGGAGGTTTCATGGAAATTGCAAGATTGATTGCTGATGTGCAAGGTATGACTGCTATCGCAGTAGGTCTGGTTTTAGGTATGG
>JACXTQ010000069.1 GCA_016919605.1 Methylovulum sp. | reverse complement strand
AGAGCCTTGTAAGCTGCCGTTGAAATCGTAGCGGTTTTCCAGCTCGACCCCTTCCGAAAGCATACTGCCGCTATTGGCATATTGTACTAAGCTCGTCTGCCCCGGAGTTTGGCTGATGATCTGGCTGATGAGGGTGTGGTAATAGGTGGCTTGTGCGGTCAGACCCTGCACGGGATGGGCGATGATACCGCTTTCAAATGTTTCCGCCTGCTCCGGGGCAAGGTTGGGGTTGCCGGACAACACCGGATTGTTAATCAAGTCCAATTCGCCAAACGCGGGCGCACGGTAGGCCGTACCGTAAGAAAATTTCAGCGAATAGTCTTTGACGAATTCCCAATTGAAGCCCAAGCGTGGGTTAAAAGTGCCGCCGAAATCGTTATACCTGTCGTAACGAGCACCTAGAGTCAACCGTAAGTTAGGCCATAAATCCCAAACATCTTGGGCATAAATACCCCAACGGGTACGCGTCCTGGGTTTGCCAAAAGGTGGGGTGACTTGTAACTGGCTGGGGTCGCTGCCATTTTCGCTGATAATGTCGCTTTGCTGGTCTTCATTATAGGAAACGCCGCTGATGATGGTTTGGGTGGCACTGAGTTGGTAATTACCCTGCATCTCGCCGCCATCGCGCGTGTTCTGCAAGCCGACATGGCCAAAGCTGCTTGGGGTCAGCTGTAAGAGATTATCGAAGCTAAAGCTATCGTGATAAACCTGAGTATCGACTGTCCAATGGTCTGAAAACCGCCAATTGCGGCTTAGGCGGATAAAATAATCTTCATAATTTTGTACGGTACTGTTACTGAGTGCGAAGGCGGGGCCGACAAACGTGCCGGTACGTTTACTGATATACCGCCCGTCAAGCTTAACGCCTTGGTAGCCCAATTGCCATTCCATATCGTTGCGGCCTTCGTTGAGCTGGCTTTTTCCTGGTGCTAAGGAAGGTAAGCCTTGTTGGCTCAAGCTGTCTTGTTGGATGGGCGAACTGATACCATCGGTATCAGTATGGTTAAAATGCAACGCCGCTTCGGCACTGCTGTCATACTGCTTACCCCATGAGGTGCGGTATTGTTGGGCGCCAAAACTGCCGGCACCCACTGAGGCGTGCAGGCCGTTTAGGTCTTTGGCGTTTTGGGTGATGATATTGATGACCGCCATAAAGGCATTTGCGCCATAAAGTGCCGAACCTGGGCCGCGCACCACTTCGACCCGCTTAATGGTATCGACTGGCAAATCATCATAAACCCAGGTGCTGCCGGCATTTTGTAGGTTATGGTCTAAGAGATGGCCGTTAAGCATAAACAGCACCTTATCGGAGAATAAGGTTTTGACCCCGCGCACTTCGATTTCCCGAATCCCCAGCATGGATTGGGTGACACCAATGCCTGGCACCAACCGTAGCACGTCCAATAAATTGCGGGCTCCGATATGGCGGATATCGTCTTGGGTGATGATGGAGGTGGTTGCCACGGTCTTTTCGACATTTTCTTGCAATTTTGACGCAGTGACGACAATTTGCCGTTCGGCGGCAAGGAATTTCAGCTCATTTTCCAGTTCCTCGTCACCGTCCACGTTGCCTGCGTAAGTCAGTTGCGGCACGCCCAATGCCAAACATAAGCTTAAGGCATTGCGTAAGACACCACTGCCGCTAAGGCTAAAAAGCTGATTGGGCAATAATAGTTTCATTGGCTGCTCGGCCATAATGGCTGGATGTCTGTAGGGGTTTTGGTGGTTTTCCAAACCGTTGTCCGGTAATGATGAGTTGGATAATGTTGTTGTTTTCTAAGGGCTGTTCCCGCAATTTGGCCAGCAACCCGGCAAAAATAGGGTATCTGCGGATGGCGATGACTAGGCGTTGCATTTCGGTCGGATAATGGGTCGGGTATACCAATAGCTGGTATTGTATGCGGTCAACCTCGATGCCAAACAACAAGGAAGGCAATTCTTGGATGACATACTCGGCCAAATCATGGCAACGTTGCGTGGTTACGGTTTTTCCGGTCGAGCGGATAAAGCTTGCCACCAATGCTAAAATAAGCTCCTGCAACGACTCGCTTTGTTCAAATTCGCTGCGTACCTGCGCAACTTGCCGCGTATATAAGTCGGTGGTTATTTCAGGCCAGCGCACAAAGCGCAAGCGTTGGCTTTGCTCTGGTGGCAAACAGGCCGCCGCTTGTTGCCAATGGCGAATTTGCAGGGTGCTGTCATGCTGGACTTTTTTGACACAATTGCCGCCGCTATAATGTTTGAAAGCCTTATAATTGATCACGGCGATGTCATCAGCGATCAGGATAGGCACGATGGGTGATGGGCTATGCAAAATCCAAGCTAAGATTTTTACCGTAAGTTCTAACGGTAATACGCGGTTACTGACACTGATGCCAATAAAAGGGCGGTAGCGGTGGCTTGCCAAGACGCTGTTGCCATACCCGCCGTATTGTTCGGAAAGGTAAGCTTTCATCGGTCTAAAGCGCTTCTTGTACCGTCTCGGTGATAACGAACAGTTTGGCAAACCCGCTGATGTCAAAAACGTCACGCAACAAAGTGTTAAGTGCGCATAGTTTTACCGAGCCTTGTAGCGTATTAAGACGCTTGGCGATGACCAGAAACACCCGCAACGCGGCACTGCTGATGTAGTTGACAGCGGCAAAATCAAACACCAAGCGTGTGGCTCCGTTGTCTATCTGTTCCAGGCAGTATTGCTCAAGATTTTTGGCACTGGCGGCATCGATCCGTCCTGCCAAAGCGATCACTAAGCAACCCTCCTGAGGTGATGATGAAATGGTTAGCATAGCGTAAATATCCTCTTTTCTAATCAATTAGTCGTTAAATAACAAATGTAACCCGCATTGCGT
>JACXTQ010000068.1 GCA_016919605.1 Methylovulum sp. | reverse complement strand
TGATCCAAAATGTGTTCACGCTCAGCCAGCGGGATTTGTCGGTGGTGTTGCCGGTCGAAGAGGACATCACTGGCGCGATTGCCGACTCTATTAACCAATTGACCGAATCCATCCGTGCGGTTTTGGAAAACGTCCGCATCGTTGCCGAAAAAGTCGTGGACACCTCCAATAAGGTAAAAGAGCAATCCAGTGCTGTGACCCACTCGGCTCGTGAAGAACAGCACGAAATTGAAGAGGCCTTGGTGGAGTTGGAACAGGCGATAGAAACCATGCAATTGATCTCCGAACTGGCGCAAGTCACCAATGAGACCTCGTTAAAAGCCATCAACACCACCGAAAATGCCGAGCAATCGGTTTCGCAAACCATCGCCAGCATCAACAACATCCGCACTACCATCAACGATGCCGAGAAAAAGATCAAACGCCTTGGTGAGCGTTCCCAAGAAATTGGCGGTATCGTCAAATTGTTGGATAGTTTTTCGTCACGCACCCATTTGCTGGCGATGAACGCCAGTATGCACGCCGCCTCGGCAGGGGTGGCGGGGAAAGGCTTGATGGTGGTGGTCGAGGAGGTGCAGCGTTTGGCGGAAAACTCCAGCGAAGCGGCGGCGGAAATCGCCGAATTGGTCAACAATATCCGCCAAGAAACCGCCGATACCGTCGAAGCTATGAATGCGGTCATCAGCAATGTGGTTGAGGGTACGCAGTTGGCGGGCCAGGCGGGCGAACGTATGCAGCAGACCCGTTTGAGCACCGAATTGCTGGTGGAGTCGATACAACGTATCGCCCGTTATTCGGTGGCGCAAACCTCTGTCGCCGAACAGTTGCGTTTTCGTGCGGTTAGCATTGATGCCAGCGCCCATTCCACTTATGAAAAAATGTCCGAACAAACTAGCTTGTCAGCCGATTTGGTTTGGTCGGCAGAAGAGTTGCAAGCGGCCATTGGCGTTTTTAAGCTGTCCTAATAGTGGCGGTTATCCTTTTTCCCTAAGATTGTACTAGGCATAAACACAGGTATCCCCATGTGCGTTGAACTGGTTGAAAAAATCATTGAGCTACTGGCTGATGAACAAGCGTATCTGGAAGCCACGCCGGATAAGGATGGTTTGCTGGCCCGATTGTCATCTCATTGGCAAGAGCCGGTGTTGTTAGCGGGTGCGGAAAATTGCTTGGGGGTGGCCGACTTGTTTACCTTTTATGGCGAATTGCAAGAGCACTTTGTGGACGGGAAGGCCAGCCTTGAAGCTGATGATGTTGCTTTTTTGTTACAGGGTATCGGGCTGTTAAGCGATTTTTTCCAAATCCCCAGCCCAGAGGCGATGGCGGATATATTAGCTTTTTTGCAAAACCCGCAGTGGCCTACGCCAGTGGCCGATGAAGATAGGCGGTATCTGCAAGATTTGCTGGAAGCTGACCGGCAAAGCTTATTGGGGGCGGACACTGTTGATCCCGATGAAGACAGAGGGGAGGATGTGCCGCAAAGCGAGGCAAGCGCAAGGCTTGATGAGGATGACGATGAGGTTTTTTGCCGACTGGATACCACATTGCTGGCGGCCACGCCAATAGGCGTAGATACCGCGTTAACCACGATGATTGGTGGGCAATGCCAGTTATTGCAGAAGCAATGGCAAACAGCCGGTGAGGTATCGGCTTTGATAGGCCAAACCTTGGATGCTTTGGAGCCGATTGTACGGGCAACCGCCACTATCCAATTATGGGGCGGCCATCTGGTCTTGACGGGTTTGGCAAAAAATTTGCGCTGTTATCAGGAAGATAGGGGTTTGCTTGATGACAAAACCACGCAGCCATTATTGGTAAGCGTGTTAGCGGCGATCACCGACTATTTCCACAATATCGGCAATCCGGCAACGTATCTTGATTTAGTGCGATTGTTTGAAAATCCCGAATGGCCCTATTGTTTAAGCGAGGAGCAGAGCCAATTTTTATTGGCGTTATTTGCGCGACAGACGCTTCAGTCTGCCGCCGTGATTGTTGCCGAACAGGTGTTCGCCGATGACATTAGCCTGGACATGCCGGATGATGTTGATCCGCAATTGCTGGACATGGCGTTTAACGATTTACCGCAGTTGACCGAGGATTTTGCGAAGCTGTTACAAAAGTTTCTCAGCCATCAAGACCGTGAGGCTTTACGCACCGCGCAGCGGGTGGCGCATACCTTAAAAGGCTTGGCGAACATGTTGGGGGTGAAAGGGATTGCTAATGTCACCCATCGCCTGGAAGACATCCTTGAGTATTTGCATACCAAAGCACAACTGCCGGACATCGCCTTAACGGAAGCCTTGATTGAGGCGGCGGACATGCTGGCGGTCATGGGCGAGGCTCTGTTACGGCGGCAAGTAGCTCCCACCCAGTCGTTAGGTGTGCTGCAACAACTGGCTAACGAGCATTACCGCTTGCAAACCGGCGAGTTCGCCGGTGTGGAGATGCCGACTCCGACAGCACCTGTGGCTGATGATCCAGAAACCGCCGATGTCGCCAACCGTGAAGACATGTTTGTCCGTGTACCGAAAGCCTTGTTAGATCAGCTATTTCGTATCGCTGGTGAAGTCAAGATTTCCGACGCTCAGTTAGATGAACAGTTAAAGCAAATAAAAGCCTTGCTGAAAACTGGGGGCGAGCGCTACCGCACATTGCAGCGGGTTATTGCCGACCTTGAGCAAGTATTGGTAAGCACCTTGGACAGTTTTGCAATCAGCACCTTGCATCAAGGGTTTGACCCTTTGGAAATGAACCGACTCAACGAAATACACGGCAGCATTTCTAGATTATATGAAGCTGCCGCTGATAGCCGTGAAATCGAACGCTCCGTGGAAGGCTATGCTCGGCAAATGTCCGACACGTTACTGAACTTGGCGCACTTGCATCAGGACGGTCTGGAGCATGTCTTGGATACCCGTTTGTTGGCGGTGGAGTCGATGGTGCCGCGTTTGCAACGTACCCTCAGGCAAGCGTGCCGTGTCGCCGGCAAGCAGGTTGAGCTTGAAGTGACAGGGGAAGGGATGCTGATTGACAGCCAGATACTCAACCAACTGGCTGACCCGTTAATGCACATTATCCGCAATGCCGTCGATCATGGCTTGGAGACCGCCGAACAGCGCCTACAGGTGGGTAAGCCGGAAAGCGGGCGGCTGAAACTGAGTTTTGCTGAAGAAACCGATATGATTGTTGTGTCTTGCGAAGATGATGGGCGCGGCATTAACCGCGAGGCCATTAAACAAATCGCCCTCGCTAAGGGGTTGATTGACAGTTCCGCCCACTTAAGCGATGCTGACATTGACCGTTTGATTTTGATACCGGGTTTTTCCACGCGTACGCAAGTCAGTCAATTGTCAGGGCGTGGCATTGGCATGGATGTCGTTTATCAGGAAGTGATCCGCTTGAAAGGCAAGCTGGACATTGCCTCTACCCCCGGCCAAGGTTGTCGCTTTACCTTGTCCATTCCGGCCAGCGCTTTGTTATTGAAGGCCAAGCTGGTGCAGTGTGGCAATTACACCTTATCGCTAATTCAATACGGCATTGAACAGGTATTCCTATCCGTTGACGGCACCTTGGAGGCCAGGGGTCAAGATGTGTGGTTCGCTTGCCCAAGCGGACATTATAAGGCTTACAGTATGGAGTCGTTAATCGGGATACCCAGCCCCGATTATCTGCACAAGGGGGAATTGCACCTGTTGTTGGTCAATCTTGAGCAAGGCGAAAAAGTAGTGGTAATGGTTAGGGAGTTGCTTGATAGCCGCGAGTTGGTTTTTAAGGATTTAGGCAACTATGTGCCGCATAATCCGGCGATGCCCGGCGTGACTATTTTAGCGGACGGACAAATCTCGCCCGTGGTGGACTTGCCTGAAGCGCTCAAGCACAAAAGTGCTTATAGCCAACGGATTATGGATTATGTCGCGCAAACCGTGGTGACAAAACTGCCGAAACTGTTGGTGGTCGATGATTCGTTAAGCGCCCGCAAATCTTTGGTGATATTGCTAAAAGATAGCGGCTATGAAGTCATCACGGCCATTGATGGCCGTGATGCTTTGGCGCAAATCGAGTTAACGCCACCCGATTTAGTGATTACTGATATGGAAATGCCGCGCATGAATGGTATCGAATTGACGCAGGCGCTTAGGCAACAAGCGGAGACCGCTACCTTGCCGGTATTGATGATCACCTCGCGTTCAACCGACAAGCACCGCCAAGAAGCCAGCAATGCCGGAGTCGATGCCTATTTGACTAAGCCTTGGACGGAAACGCAATTATTACAACAACTTGAGGGCTTGTTACTCGGACGGATGTAACGATTCCGCTTTAACTTCACGGGACAGCAAGTTTTGTACGGCCAGCCGCGGATCTAAGTTTTCGTACAGCACTTTATAGGTTTGTTCGGTGATAGGCATGTCGATGCCGTATTTTTGCGCCAACAAATAGGTTTGTTTGGCGGCGGAAACCCCTTCGATTTCTTGGCCGATGGCGGCGATGGCCTGCGCCCGGCTTTGTCCTCGGCCTAAGGCCAAGCCAAAGCGGCGGTTTCTGGATTGGTCATCGGTGCAGGTCAACACTAGATCGCCTAAGCCTGCCAGTCCCATCAGGGTTTCGGGCTTGCCGCCCAATTGGATGCCCAAACGCATGATTTCGGTCAGGCCTCGGGTAATTAAGGCGGCACGGGTGTTAGCGCCAAAGCCTAAACCATCGGCAATTCCGGCGGCGATAGCCAAGACATTTTTGACGGCTCCGCCCACTTCCACGCCGATCAAATCGGGGCTGGTGTAGGTGCGGAAGCGGCCACTGTGGAAAATATCCGCCAATTGGTTGGCAAAATCCATTTGCAAGGAGGCGATAGTAATGGCGGTGGGCAAGTCGGCGGCGACTTCGCTGGCAAATGAGGGGCCGGAAATAATCGCGGCGGGGGTGTCGGGTGAAAAAACTTTCGCCACGGTTTCATGCAATAAGCAACCATTGTCGGCATTAAACCCTTTGGTGGCCCAAGCAATTTTTACGTTATCCGGTAGATAAGCCTTAAGCGCCTCTAGCGTGGGCTTAAAGGCGTGGCTAGGAACGCAAATTAACAACACGTCACTGAAACGGGCAATGTCGGATAACTGGTCGGTAACGGCCAGTTCTGAAGGAAACGCTATATCAGGTAGGTAACGGTGGTTCTGCCGATCATGGAACAATGCCGCAACGTGTGCGGCATTGTGTCCCCATAACAGCGTTTGGCAGCCATTTCTGGCGGCGAGGATAGCGAGAGCGGTTCCCCATGATCCAGCCCCCAGGATAGCTATGCGTTTATCCATCCCGCTTAGTTAATAGTGCCTGTGCCGGGGGCTTGTTGCATTTGTTGCACATGTTGCGCATACAAGGCATCGAAATTGACAGGAGCCAATAACAATTGTGGGAAGCCGCCACGGGTGACCAGGTCAGAAATGGCCTCACGCGCATAAGGGAAGAGGATATTAGGGCAGAAGCTACCCATCATCGGGCCCATTTCTTGATCGTTGAAACCGCCTAAAGCAAAAATGCCCGCTTGGTTGACTTCCACTAAATAAGCGGTTATATCCGCACATTTGACGGTGATGGTGACTTTTAAGGTCACTTCAAACAAGTTTTGTTCTAAGGGGGACACATTGGTCGCTAGGTTAAAATCAACGGCGGGTTCCCATTTTGCAGTGAACACCGCAGGGGTGTTAGGGGTTTCAAAAGAGAGGTCTTTTGTATAGATTTTTTGGATAGAAAATTGTTTTTCTAAGCTGTTATTGTCTTCGGCCATAATGAGAGGGTAGGTAGGTTGATAAAAAGGGTGGTTTTGTTAAGCTTTTTTCTTCTTGCTGATTTTTACCGGCAGTTTGTAATCGTTTTCCCAAGCGGCCATGCCTCCGGTGATGACAAACACTTGTTCAAAACCGGCTTTGGTCAGTTGTTTTCCCGCCGTTGCCGAGCGTGCTCCAGTCTGGCAAGCGACCAGCACGGGGGTTTTTTTATACGCTTCAAGGCTTGGCAAGTGTTCGGCCAATTTGCTCAAAGGCGTGTTTCGCGCATCGGTAATATGGCTTTCAGTAAATTCCAAAGGTTCGCGCACGTCAATAATGACAACGTTTTCTTCGTTCATTTTAGCGACGGCCAGCAATGGCGAAATATTGGCGAATTTTTTAAAGGCGGTATCAAAGAATTCCTGGATCAACAGGTATGTCACCACCGCTAAGCCTAGCGACAAGAGGTAATGGTTGGCGGCAAATTCTATATAACGGGAATAATTGTCCATAGCAATGTGGGTCGTTTAGGTTAAG